>VSOK01000028.1:7619-35709 GCA_009774765.1 Bacteroidales bacterium | reverse complement strand
CGTACCCGGAGCCGGGGTCGAACCGGCACATCCTTTCGGACATTGGTGTTTGAGACCAACGCGTCTACCGATTCCGCCATCCGGGCCTGAAATAGTAGACCTTTCTTTTTAAGGACTGCAAATATATTGCAAATTGTACTAAAAAACAATAGGGCATTCAAAAAGTCTACAGGTCAGGTCTCAAGATAATTTATTGCGGCGTTCTGTTATGCCTGATATTTTCCGGAACTGGACAGTATGGGTTGTGCCGGCGATATTGTGGACGGGAACTGATAAAGCGACAGCCCGAAGGAAGGTGCCATAGCGATCAGGTGGTCAAAAATGTCTGACTGGATGGTTTCAAACTCATCCCATATCTTGTCCTTAAGAAAGAAATATATTTCTACGGGAAGTCCTGACGGTGTCGGCTCGCGCTGTGCCACTATCAGGTCAAGCTCTTGGTTTACACCGGAATGGTTGCGGAGATATTCTTTTATATATGTCCTGAACAGCTGTGCATTTGTAACAGTGCCTTTATTTTCCGGAAGGACAGTGTCCTCCGGTGTAGCTTCCGAACCGGAAGCACCTTTCCAGCCTCTCATAAGAGGTATATCCTGAACAATCTTTCTTGTCTGATCGGGAGTGCAGACGGCAATTGTGCCCATATCGATGAAAAGCCTTTTGTCTACGCGCCGTCCTCCGCTCTCCTGCATCCCGCGCCAATTCTTTACAGGTATGCTCACAAGAGTATAAGGTGGAATGGTCGTGACCGTGTTGTCCCAGTTCCTTACTTTGACGGTGTTGAGGGTGATTTTCTCCACAGTTCCGTTCGCGCTTCCGTCATTCATCTGTATCCAGTCTCCGATCTTGATCATATCATTCTGCATAAGCTGGACTCCTGCCACAAACCCGAGAATGCTGTCTTTGAAAATGAGCATAAGCACTGCCGCTGAAGCCCCGAGTCCTGTCAGCAGGGCGGTGGGGGACTTGTCTATCAGAACGGCTATACAGATGATGCTTCCTGTGAAGAACAGGACGATCTGCAACCCCTGCACTAATCCCTGGAGAGGACGGCTGCGGCTCTTTTCAGTTGTCATATAGAAGTCAAGAAATGCCAGCATCAGAGAATTGGCGATTGCCATCATTGCTGCTATCATATACACGATGTCAATCCTGTGCAGCAGCCGTAACGTGTGGCTTCCGGTCTCGAATACAAGATAAATCAGGAAATATATCACAATCCCGGGAATGAGCAGAATAAGATGATTTCCTATTCTGCGCTTTACCAGATATTTGTGCCATTTTGAATGCAGCATCTTTGTGCTGTGCCGCGAAATCATATTGAACAGGAGCTGGCATATCCAGTTGATTCCCAGTCCGAGCAGTATGAGTGCCGCGGATGCGATGAGATCATCGGAAAAATCTGCAATCCTGCTCGGCATGTCAAGCCTGTCGGTAAGGAAATGGTTGAGGGAGTCTACGAAAGGTTTCATAATCTGTTGCAGTGTAATTGTTTGCAGTGATATCGCGCCTGTATGTATGATAATGCGCATTGCACCGGCGTTGTCACCATTCTCAAAATATATTCCAGTTTTCAGATTGCAGAGCAGTTTTGATGTCTGCTCTCTGATTTTACCTATCTTTGTAGATGATAAATCAAAATAACTTTAACAAAAACAATGAAAAGATTTCTGCTTCTATCGGCTTTGTTTCCGTTTTTTGTGGCGTCGGCTCAAGACACGGGATATCCTGAACCCAAAAATGATGATGTTAAAAGTGTCTATATGCTCACATACTTCCGGCAGCGGTATCCTACCCGCATTGAAATTACCGCTGAAGGAAAAGTTGTGGAAGTGCCCCTTCCGGAACCGATGCAGGTGGAGCAGCTCCACATAGCTCTTTCTGATGATGGCAGACATTGGACTGCCCTGAACGGCAACAGGCCTGTCTGGGAGCAGCAGATGCGCGACCCGTACGTGCGCCGCGGTCCGGACGGGATATGGAGGCTGATGGCTACCGGCGGAGGCAGGAGGCCGGACCGTCAGGAGACCGGTCCGAGCTGTCTTTATGCAACTTCTGAAGACCTTGTGAACTGGAATGTCATGGGACTTCTGCCTTTGATGAAAGATGTCAGGGACTCTGATGGAAGAATGGTTCGTAACATCTGGGCTCCCGAGTGGTTCTATGATGCCGGGAATGGAGATTATATGCTTGTCTGGTCTTCGTCTTTCGAGGACGCAGGATGGAAGAAAAGCCGTCTTTGGTATTGCCGTACCAAGGACTGGAAAGAATTTACGCCTGCAAAAGTGCTGTTTGAGCCTTCATACAGCGTAATTGACGGGACGCTGCTGGAGCACGGAGGGAAATATTATCTTTTCCATAAAGAAGAAGAGTTCGGTGAGGTTACCGGTGAGCGCAGGGCTATACGTGTGGCTGTGGCCGATAATCCTGAAGGTCCATACGCTATTCTCGAAGGTCCGCTGAATAAAGGTCAGATAGTTCCTGTGATAACAGAAGGGCCTTCAGCGATACAGGCTGAAGACGGTGAGGGATGGCTTCTTTATTATGACTATTGTATGACCAACCGTTTCGGTGTCTCATATTCGTCCGACCTCGTGGAATGGAATATAATTGAAGATGTCGCTTTCCCTTCGGAAGCCCGCCATGGAACTGTCTCGATTATTTCTGCGGACCAGGCAAAGAAGCTTGTTGAGATCTATGGCTATTAAAGTTCCGGCAGTATCAAAGTAAACTTTGCTTCTGCTCTCGGCTTTCCGTATATTTGTACTTTTGCTCAAATATGCTATAATGATGCAGGACTTGACAGACAATGGAACATAAACAGATCAGCATATATTCATCGGATAAAGTGATAAGCCGTATTTTCGTATACGATGACAACGGCAGGGAGGACTGTGACAAGGCCTCTTTGGAGGAACTTCTCAGATGCCTTGAGCCCTACCGGCATATTTTCATATTGGTGGACAGGAATCTTCTGTCCAGATCGCAATATGTATCACTTCTGGTTGACGGACTGGAGAAGCAGAAAGGATGTCCTGTGTTGCCTGTTGATGCTTCCGAGCAGAACAAGACAATGGATTCTGTGCTTTCCATCTGCTCCTGGCTGCTGGACAAAGGGGCTGACCGGGATGCTCTTGTGCTTGCAGTAGGAGGCGGGATCACTACGGATATGGCCGGATTTGCGGCTTCGGTCTATAAAAGAGGTGTCCGCTTCGCGTACGTTCCGACCACGCTTCTGTCCCAGGTCGATGCTGCTATAGGAGGCAAGACAGGAGTCAATTTTGAGAAATACAAAAATATCATAGGGGTTATCCGGCAGCCGGAATTTACTTTCATCAGCCCTTATGTGCTGAAATCACTCCCGTATCGCGATCTCCTTTCAGGTGCGGCGGAAATGATCAAGACATTCCTGATTGAGGACAATGGCTGTTATGATCGTGCTGTGGCTTTTTTCCGGGAACTGCACAGGGAAATGTCGGTGCCGGACCATTCTTCTGCAATGGAAATCTCCGGAGGGACGGATGGCTTTTATGCAGCTGCTTATTGGAACAGAACCCGGGTATCTGAACTTGCTCAATTGATTGCAGCCGCTGCCGCCGTGAAGGCCGGAGTCGTTTCCAGGGACCAGTATGAAGGAGGTGAACGCAGAAAGCTTAATCTCGGGCATACTTTTGCACATGCGATAGAGACACTTGCCCGGAGGAAGAATCTTGATATAACCCACGGAGAAGCTGTGGCGATGGGGATGGTGCTTGCTGCAAGGCTCGCAGACCGCTCGGAAGAACTGTCATGCAATACTGGGCAGCGTACATTCAGGGCACCGGGCATAGCCCAAAGAATAGAGAAAGACCTGAAAGAATGCGGGCTTCCTGTTGAATGTCCGTTTACAATGGAAGAAATGTGCCCGGTTATGACAAAAGACAAGAAGGCCGAAGGGGATGTAGTACATTTTGTGCTTCCTGTGGCCATAGGCAATGTCGTCGTCAGGGATTTCGCGGTAGGCGATGTATATGGAATGATGGAGCCGGCTTGAACCGACAGCTGATTGCTTGGGAGGAAACAGACCGGACAATATTGATATGGATTATGATTTGTACAACAATACAGAATAAAAGTTTTGAGCAGGTTCTGGAGGCACTGGAGTCCTGCGAAATGGCGGAAATCAGATTGGACAGATGCCCTTTGTCAGAAGATGAGATCGGAGAATGCTTCACTTCGGATGTCCCGCTTGTAGCCACTTGCCGGGTATCGGAGATTATGGAATCTGAACCTTCGCTCCGTGACCCGGAGCTGACGGTGCAGAGCCGCACCATAAGAGCGTCCCAGATTGCTGAAAAAAGACTTTGCCGGGCTATAGAATCAGGAGCGAGGTTTGTGGACGTGGAGGTTGAAGCCCCGAAATCTATGGCGAAACGTGTATTGGCGGCCGCAAGGGAGAACGGTACCGTGTTCATTCGTTCATACCATAATTTCACAGGTACTGATTCTTACGATGAGCTGAAATCCATAGTGGAGAAATGCCGCTATCACGGTGCGGAGATAGTAAAGATTGTAACAATGGCCGGATCCGTTGAGGACACGGACAGGGTTATGCGTCTGTATGAAGAATATGCCCCTTCGTCCCTGATCGCATTCTGTATGGGTGAAGCGGGACGCGGTTCGAGGATAGAATGCCTGCGTAAAGGCTCTCCTTATACCTATGCGGCAATGTCTGAGTCTGAAGCCGCGGCTCCCGGACAGTGGGATATGAAGGAAATGCGCGATGCTGTCTACGGAAACTTCAGGTTTGTCGGTGCGTCAGCTTCTGCGCTTCGGATGCCGGCCTCAAAGAGTTTCGCGCAGAGGGCTATAATAGCAGCAGCCCTTGCTGAAGGTGAATCGCATCTGGATGCCTATACTCCCTGCTCTGACAGCGAAGCTGCCATTTCCGTGGCTCGTGCGCTTGGGGCGGAAGTAAGTAAAGAAAAGACCGATGACGGATATGACAGACTGACAATCAGAGGTATAGCCTGTGCTCCTGCATCTGTGGACATAAAGGAATTGAATGTGGGTGAATCAGGGCTTCTTACCCGTCTTATGATTCCGCTGGCTGCTCAGATTGCAGCCAATGATGTGACCATAACAGGAGAAAGGACTCTGCTGCAGCGGCCTATGAAAGGTGCCGGGGATATGCTCGCAGGATTCGGTGTACAGCTTGAAAGCGGGTCGGAAGACTGTCGTGTACCCCTTAAGGTCTGCGGTACCCTTGTGGGAGGACGCTCTGAGATTTCCGGCAGGCACGGTTCGCAGCTTATCTCGGGCCTGCTTATGGCTTTGCCTTTTAATGAAAAGAACTCTTCTGTCGTAGTCAATGACCCGAAGAGCATTCCTTATATGTTCATAACTCTTGACGTGCTGAAGCGTTTCGGGATAAAGGTCGCCAATGAAATGTCCGGAGGACGTGATTTCTTTGAGTCTGACGGAGACTGGTCCCTTTGCACGGAAATGACATTCAAGGTGCGTGGCAACCAGCATTATCATCCTGCCTGCTTTGAGCTTGAGGGAGACTGGAGTGCGGCGGCCAATTTCCTTGTTGCGGGCGCTGTATTCGGAAGGACGGAGCTTGCCGGACTTGACACGACATCCCTTCAGGCGGATCTTTCGATAATGGATATATTGATGGATGCAGGTGCGAGCCTTTCCCAGCTTGACGGGGACAAAGGCATAGTTGCGGTACAGCGTGCACCTTTGAATGCGTTCAATGTGGATGCTTCCAATTGTCCTGACCTGTTTCCGATAGTCTCGGTGCTTGCAGCTTTCTGTCAGGGGACAAGCCGTATAGTGGGAGTCGACAGACTTGCCCACAAGGAGAGCGACAGAGGGGCCGCTATAGTTGGAATGCTGACAAAAATGGGAGTACACGCGACTGTGGAGGGCAACGAACTGGTGATAGAAGGGGAGTCTCTCGCGTCAAGATGTCTCAATGGCAGGATGTTGAAATCCGGAAAATATACATCTTCCCACGACCACAGAATGGTGATGGCTTTGAAGGTTGCGGAAATAGGTGCTGACGGCAGGATAGAGATAGACGATGAGGCTTGCGTCGACAAGTCATTTCCTGGATTTCTGGAAATGTTCGGCAGTTATGCCGAAGCGGAGCGATTGTAAATGTAAAATATAACCGGTTGCTTATGAATACTTTCGGACGAATTTTCAGAGTCTCAGTCTTCGGTGAGTCCCACGGGGAGGCTATAGGTGCAGTGATTGACGGTGTACCGGCAGGCATTGCAATATGTGAGGATGATTTCTCCGCTGACATAGACCGTCGCAGAAGCGGAGCTAAAGGTACTACTCCCAGAAGGGAAGCCGACATTCCGGAGATATTGAGCGGAGTCTATGAGGGGCATACTACAGGTGCGCCTCTTGCTGTCATATTCCGTAACGGCAATACGCGCTCCGGAGACTATTCGCTTTTCAAGGCTATGCCGAGGCCGGGACATACCGACCGTGTGGCTGACATCAAATGGAACGGATATAATGATCCGCGCGGAGGAGGACATTTCTCCGGACGTCTGACCCTGCCTGTCGTGGCTGCCGGGGTGGTTGCAAAGAAGATCTTGTCAGGGATTTCTGTAACCTGCTCTCTTGTTGAGGTGGGAGGTCTGCCTTATTCTTCAGACAGCCTGGAAATAAAATCCATTATAGATGAGGCTGCAAGAGATGGGGACAGTCTCGGAGGAGTTGCGGAATGCATAGTGGACGGTCTCCCGGCAGGTCTGGGGGAGCCGTTCTTTGATTCTGTGGAGTCGCTGGTTGCGCATAGCATATTTGCGGTTCCCGGAGTACGCGGTATCGAGTTCGGGGACGGATTTGCCTCGGCTCGGATGAAAGGCTCCGAGCATAATGATGTGTTCGGGGAAGACGGTCTGCCTGCGACGAATGGTGCTGGAGGCGTCAACGGAGGCATAACCAACGGAGCTCAGCTGAGATTCCGGGTGGCGTTCAAGCCTACGGCAAGCATCCGCAAAGCACAACGTACCCTTAATTTCGCTGAAGGGATGATGGATGAATTGGAAGTCCCCGGCCGTCATGATGTGTGCTTCGCCTTGCGTGCGCCGGTTGTCGTTGAGGCGATGACCGCCATTGTCCTTGCGGATCTTGTTGCGGTCGGATAAAATAAAATGATAGGCGATGGGACTCAGGAAAATTTTTGCCGGATTGGTTTTGGCCTGTTTTTCTCTATTGTCTTTGTCCGGTAAAGACAAAGATGGTGTGATAAAGATTTTGGCTATAGGAAACAGTTTTTCTGAAGATGCTGTAGAGCAGTATCTTTGGGATATTGCGGCTGCAGACGGCAGAAGTATGGTGGTCGGTAACCTGTATATCGGAGGGTGCTCCCTTGAAACGCATCTTGGCAATGCCGAGGGTGACAGGCCTGAATACCGCTACCGCAAGACAGATATTGACGGAGTCCGTACACAGAAGGACCGTGTGACTCTTCAGGAGGCTCTCTCTGATGAAACCTGGGACTATATCAGTTTCCAGCAGGTCAGCCAGCTGTCCGGAATCTATGACACTTGGGAGGCTTCACTGCCTGAATTGTATTCCTATGTAAAGGCCAGGACCGGAAAGGATACTAAATTCATCATTCATCAGACCTGGGCATACAGCTCTGATTCATCGCACGGAGGTTTCGCCAACTATGGCAGAGACCAGATGAAAATGTACGCATCAATAACAGATGCCGTGCAAAAGGCTGCCAAACTTCAGAAAATCAAGATTATAGTGCCTTCCGGTACGGCAATCCAGAATCTCAGGACTTCATTTGTCGGAGACAATGTCACACGTGACGGATATCATCTGGATCTTTATGTGGGACGCTATACGGCTGCCTGCGCCTGGTATGAAACCCTGTTCGGAAGAAGTGTCATAGGCAACTCCTACCGTCCGGACGGGCTTTCTGAGGAGTACAGAATGATTGCTCAGAGGGCAGCGCACGAGGCGGTACGCTGTCCTTTCTCCGTGACATCTTTGGCTGATATGCCCGAGAATATCAGGTAGCGGTTCTGCCTGTATTTGTCAACTGACAGATTCCTGTCGGTTCTCCATTTATATCAGCGGATTTTCATCGGCAGGAAAAGTGACCCCTGTCTGCCGGCGTATCTCGTCTATGATTTCTATTGTGATGAGAGAATTGGCGTGGCTGTTGACGGAAGATTCGCGTCTGCCGTCCATAATCAGACTGATGAATTCAGCCATTTCAAAATAATAGTCGTCTTTCTCTGAATGTCTGCTTATGTCTTCCTCCTGAGTGAAATACAGGTTGGATGCTGCTGTCTTTGGCTTTCTCGGCATTATGGATGCCTTGTGCATCAGGTTGATGCGGTCGATTGTGATATTCCCGTCTTCTCCCTGGATTTCTGTCGGAAGGGATGAATCCGCGATTTTTGAATACAGCACGGTAGCGTTCATTCCTTCATATTGGAAATTGACCGCTCCCTGGCCGTCCACTCCGGTGGAGAGCATAATGCCGGAAGCCTCGATTTTTTGAGGGCGTCCGAAAAGCACGACCATAGGATATATGGTATAAACTCCTATATCCATTGCTGCGCCGTTGGACATTTCACGCCTGAAGGCATTTTCAATTATTCCAGCCTTGTATTTGTCGTAGCGTGACGAATACTGGCAGTATGATGAGACATATCTTCTCAGCTTTCCGATGCGAGGGAGGTTTTCCTTGACCGACAGGAAATTAGGCATGAGTGTGGTCTTCATCGCCTCCATCAGCGTCACATTGTATTTCTTTGAAGCCTCTGTCATTGCCCTGACCTCAGCCGCGTTGGAGGCAAACGGCTTTTCGCACAGCACGTGCTTGCCGTGGCTCATAAACAGAATGCTTTGGCTGGCATGAAGAAAATTCGGTGAGGCTATATATACGGCGTCGATAAGTCCGCTTGCCGCCATTTCTTCTATGGAAGTGAACGTGTGGGGGATATTGTGCTTGGCAGCGAACATATCAGCCCTTTCCTGAGTCCTTGAGTATACTGCCGCCAGCTCGAAGCGTTCGTCCTGCCTCGCTCCGTTTATCATCCAGTCTGCTATAAAATTGGTGCCCACCACACCGAAACGCACTTTTTCCATATTTTCCTGTCTATAGTCTTTCCGGACAAAAATAATTATTATTTTCTGATTGCTGACCTCTGCTGACTATACTTGTGTTTATGATCTCAAAACCAATCGGACTGTGTGCGGCATATAAACATATAGTTTGTAAATCTTGGGTGGAAAATTAAATTATTCCTATGCGGTGGTATGTGCAGGTACAGTGCCCATCGGCCCTTTTCCTGTCCGATGTCCACGGTGCTGTCTTGTTTTATGGGTGATTATCAATCAGTTGTCTTTTGAGTGGCGTGCCCATCGGCCCTTTTTCTGTCCGATGTCCACGGTGTACGATATGGTGACAGCAGCATAGTAGGTGTATGGTTGTTTATGGGCTGAGTTTATTTGAGCTGAACTAAGCACGCCACACCGTGCAGTCGTGCCGTCAAAGGGTGAGGCTACCAAGTAAAAGCTGCTGGTGCAGTTCGTTTAAATGGAAAGGGATGGTTAGGATGAACAAAAATATACAAGCATAGAACACCGTGGACGGCAATTGTCCGGCCTCACTCCCAGGATATACTATATACCCAAATATACCGGATATGGAAAGGATGACGAGAGCCTGAGAGACAGTGCACACGGAGCGCAGATATGAAAAATGACGACTAAAAAATCTTAGTCGTCATTTTTGTCTTTCATTGTAGCGGGACGCAGGATTGAACTGCGGACCTCATGATTATGAATCATGCGCTCTAACCAGCTGAGCTATCCCGCCATCGTTAGGCTTTTGACTTGACCGCCTCAAGGCGGGATTGTCTGTGTTGTTGAGATAGAAGGACTCGAACCCTCACTGACAGAGCCAGAATCTGTAGTGCTACCATTACACCATATCTCAATGTTGCCCCTTGAATTTGGGACTGCAAATGTACGAATGTTTTAGTAAAATGCAAACAATTTGCAGAAAAATCTTTCAAACTTTATGATTTATTTCAGAAGCAGTACGACGGCATATACTTCACAGCCTTCTCCACGTCCTACAAAACCCAACTTTTCTGTCGTCGTAGCCTTTACTGAAACATCCGAAACGCTGATTCCCATATTGTCCGCAAGCGTTTCACGCATAGACATGATATAAGGAGCGAGCTTGGGACGCTGCATAGCTATGGTTATATCCGCATTTCCGACTTTGTATCCGGCCTCTCTTATCAGCTCCATAGTCCTGTTGAGCAATATTTTGCTGTCGATTCCTTTGAATTCGTCCGATGTGTCGGGAAAATGTTTCCCGATGTCCCCGAGGGCAAGCGCCCCGAGCAGTGCGTCACAAAGCGCGTGGATTGCCACATCGCCGTCAGAATGTGCAATGCATCCGACAGGACTTTCGATCCTTACTCCTCCGAGCCACAGCGGCAGACCTTCAGCGAGGGCGTGCACATCATATCCGTTGCCGATTCTTATATTTTCCATAATGCTGCAAATAGATTTCTGCAAAAATAATCGTAAATTTTCGTATTTTTGTACGTTTGGCATAAAAAGGATTTCGTTATGGGATTTAATTTCGGCTTTTTCGGATCTTCGGAGCACCGTGTATTCAATTATAAGCCACGTTATTATAATGAGGAAAAAGAAGCGTTGAAGGACAAGTTCGGCCACGTTGACGGTACGAAGGAAAAAGAGCCGTACACTCCCGGAAGCTATATCAAAGGCAGTCTGAGGGATGGCAACTACCAGAGGACAAGAGGTGCCAACAAGGCACAGAAGATCATCGGTATGGTCGGTCTGCTGGTTTTCTTTGCAGTGCTTATCCTTATTGCGAAATTCTATTCTTTGCTGTGGTAATTGTTAGTAAGCTTATTTGGCTGAAAGACTGACGGATACTTAATTTTGATTGCATTCCAATGGATATAAGGATATTACCTTCCAATATCGCGAATATGATCGCCGCAGGTGAGGTGGTGCAGAGACCGGCTTCCGTGGTGAAGGAGCTGATGGAGAACGCTGTTGACGCAGGGGCTGGGCAGGTGACGGTCGTCATAAAGGATGCCGGCAGGACTCTGATCCAGGTGATTGACAACGGATGCGGCATGTCTCCGGATGAGGCGGTGCTTTGCTTTGAACGCCACGCGACATCCAAGCTGGCTACGGCTGAAGACCTTATGAATATAGGGACATTCGGTTTCCGCGGTGAAGCTCTCGCTTCAATTGCAGCAGTTGCGGAAGTGACTTTGAAGACTCGCAGGGAAGAGGATGAGGTCGGGTGTGAGGTGCTTTTTGCAGATTCACGACATCAGTCTACCGAACTTGTCTCCGCTACGACGGGATCGAACTTTTCTGTCCGTAACCTGTTCTACAATGTGCCGGCAAGGCGAAAGTTCCTCAAAAGCGACAATGTCGAGTTCAAACATATCGTGTCCGAGTTTACGCGTGTGGCACTGACCCGTCCTGATGTAGGCTTTTCCCTGTCGCACAACGGTAAGGACATTTTTGTCCTGAAGCCGGCGATGTCTCTCAAATTCAGGATTCAGGATATCTTGGGCGCGTCTGTAGTCAATGAAGTAGTCGACATAAGCGCGGAGACCTCTGTAGTAAGGCTGTGGGGCTTTGTCGGAAGACCGGACCTGGCGAAGAAAAGTCTCAGCAACCAGTATTTTTTCGTAAACGGGAGATATTTCAGAAGCCCTTATCTTCATAAGGCCGTGATGAAAGGTTATGAGAACCTTATCCCTGACGGTGTCACTCCTTCGTATTTCATTTATCTCGAGGTGGATCCGCATTCAGTGGATGTGAATATCCATCCGACCAAGACTGAAATCAAATTCGAGGATGACAGCGTCATCTTCCAGACAATCTACGCCTGTATCAAAGAGACGCTCGGCAAGAATGCTTTCGGTGACAGCATTGATTTCGACAGGGAAGGGGTTCCGGAGATTCCTGTGTTCGGAAAGGACTTCGAGCGTTTCCATCCGATATCGGAGCCGGTGGTGGAGATAGACCCGACATACAATCCCTTTGAAAATGACGGGTTCCCTTCAGAGGAGTCCCATTTCAAGAATACCCTGCCTCCGTCTTCAGGAGGAGGATCGTACAGCCTCCCGTCTTTCGGCGAAGACAGCTTCCCGGCATACAGGGAGCAGGAGGACAAGATCCCGTCTTTCGGTACTGCAGGATATGTGGACCGTAAGGATGACTATGGTAAGTTGTTTGAAGACAGGACGTTGCCTTCAAAGACTGTCCTTGTCATACAGAACCGCTACATTGTCACTTCCGCGAAGTCAGGGATGATGGTCATAAACATAAGAAGGGCTAAAGAGAGGATTTTCTATGAACGTTTTATGAAGGCCCTTTCGGAAAACAGCCATATCACACAGACGTCGCTTTTCCCGGTTACAGTCTATGTCGGCGTGGAAAATATGCTTATGTTTGAAGAGCATTCGGCATTGCTTTCATCCCTGGGATTTGACATAAGCCCTTTCGGGAACGACACTATTGTGGTGAACGGTGTACCGGAAGGCTATTCCGTTGAACAGGGGAAGGTTGAGGCGATGGTTTCAGACCTTATTATCGCCCTGTCCGACAACCATACGTCTCTGTCGGAAACTATGACTTCAGCACTTGCGGAGCGTTTTGCCCGTCTTGGGGCGATTTCTGACGGGACCGCGATGTCTTCTGTGGAGGCACAAAGATTGATAGATATGCTCTTCGCCTGTGAAAATACCGAATATACCGGTTCCGGTCACAAGATAATGGCTATTATGTCAGTCGAGGAAATCGACAGAAAGTTTTGATAGAATTTAAATATAATCAAATGAGTTTCTACAATGGCGGAAGAGGAGGCTTTATGAGTTCCGTGCCTCCTGTTACAAAAAATATCATTTTCATAAATGTTCTGGTGTGGATAATGACGGTGGTAAACGAGAGTTTTATGATAGAGCATTTCGCGATGTTCTATCCTTCATCACCCTTTTTCAAGCCGTGGCAGATAGTTACGCATATGTTTATGCACGGAGGCTTCTGGCATCTGTTCTTCAATATGTACACTCTTTTCATCTTCGGAAGTGTCCTGGAAAGGGTATGGGGAACCAGGAAGTTCCTGATTTTCTATTTTGTGACAGGCCTTGGCGCAGTCGCCCTGCATACTGGTGTGCAATGGATTGAAGCCCATCAGTATATGTCTCAGATAGCTGACGGCAATGTTGCTGCCGCCACATCTTTGCACGCATTGAAAATGACTCCTACCGTAGGCGCATCAGGCGCAATATACGGTCTTCTTATGGGATATGCTATGCTTTTCCCGGATTCGGTGCTTACCCTGATCTTCCCTCCTGTGTCATTGAAGGCAAAATGGTTTGTGTTGATATTCATTGCCATAGAGCTTGTTACGGGAGTATTCAGCATCGGGGGAGGAATTGCGCATTTCGCTCATTTGGGAGGAATGCTGTTCGGATGGCTAATGATCCGTTACTGGAAAAGAAAGCACAAACTGTATCAATACGAATAGCGGCGGGATGGCGATGAAGAGGAAGAATGACGTGAATGTCAGGAAGTCGGCCACTTTTGCCGGATTTACGGCAAGGGCAGTGATGTGCATCGCTGCCGGTCTTCTTGTGCTGTCTTTTCTGTCCATTCTGGTCAATCCGGCAAAAATCTGGGTCATGACTTTGTTCGGACTGCTCTTCATACCGCTTTTCACAGTAAATGTGGTCCTGTTTTTCTGGGCTCTCAAACGCCGCTCCAGGTCGGCTTTCATACCTCTTGTAGCCGTACTTCCTTCACTGTTCTTTGTAGGAAGCTATTTCCAGTTCGCAGGGAATGATGAAGAACCGTCAGGTGAAAAGGTAAAGGTCGTGTCCTATAATGTGGGGCGTTTTATGAACGGGAAAGGCGTTGGAGGCAGATACGGCAGAGAAGAATGCATAGATTCGGTGATGAGGTTCCTGGACAGGCAGAAGGCTGATATCATCTGTCTCCAGGAATTTTATATTCAGGATATCAATGACCTCCGTGCTTTCCTTTCAAAGAGGATGAAAAAATACGGATATGAGTATTATCTGTATACGGGTAAGAGTGGAAGCTATGGAAATATCACTCTCAGCCGTTTTGCCGCGAAGGACAAGGGCGTCATCAAGTTCGACAACAGTGCCAACCTTGCAATATATACAGACTATCAGATAGATGATGACAGGATACGTGTGTACAACTGTCATTTTGAAAGCTACAACATCTCTCCTTCAGGACTGTTGAGGTCGGTGCTCGGACGTGACAGGGAAAAGATAAAGAAGGCCGAGGACAAGATGATACGTGGAATATCGAGACGTCCTAAACAGGTCAACAGGGTGCTTGACCATATCGGTCACAGCGAGTATGACTCTTTTGTCTGCGGAGATTTCAATGACACTCCGATGTCATATACCTATTATAAGATGTCGAAGGGCAGGGAGGACAGCTTCCGGGAGTCAGGCAAGGGATTCGCAGCCACATTCTCACTGCTGTGGCCTATGATAAGAATAGACTATGTGCTTTATCCTGAGCGTTTTCAGGCTTTGTCGCATATTACATACAGAAAACCTTTTTCGGACCATTATCCGGTGGTGACGGAAATAGAACTTTAGATTATGGACGGAAATATTTATTCGAAAGCTTTGGAGGTCCTTCGGGACGGCGGAATTATCCTTTATCCTACAGATACGGTATGGGGACTCGGGTGCGATGCCACCAATCCCGAGGCTGTAGCCAGAATATATGAGATCAAACAGCGTTCCGACAGCAAGTCTCTTGTGCTTCTTGCCTGCGATATGGATATGATATGCAGGTTTGTCAAGGAAATACCGGAGATTGCGGAGCAGCTTGTAGAGGTCAACGACCAGCCTATGACCATCATATATCCGGATGCTGTTGTGGGCAGCAGGGAGATGAGCGACAGGCACAGTCTTGCATATAACGCTGTAGCAGAGGACGGAACGGTAGCTATACGTATTCCTTTGATGGATTTCTGCCGTAACCTTGTGCACAGGTTCGGACGTCCGATAGTCTCGACTTCTGCAAATATCTCAGGGCAGTCCACCCCGGGCTGTTTTGCTGAAATATCACAGGAAATAAAAGACAGTGTGGACTATATTGTAGAGCCTTCATTTGAAAAAGGGGCTACAGGGAAGGCTTCTTCAATTATCAAGGTAGGCCTTGACTCTTCGATCGTCATTATTCGCAAATGACGCTTACGTTTTCCGCTTTGTCGGTATAGAGGATTCCGTCCAGATGGTCAGTCTCGTGCTGGAAGATCACGGCGGTGAATCCTGATATGGTGTCCGTGACGGTCTTCAGAGTAGCGGAGTCAGTATATGACACTGCTATTTTGCGGTATCTCTGTACACTTGCGCGTTTGCCCGGAACGGAAAGGCAGCCTTCGTCTCCAGGAACGGTCTCACCGTAAAACTCTTCTATCCTGATATTCGGATATATTTCGAACGGTTCGCCTTCCTTGTCGAATCTCTGCACAGCGACGACCCTTTTGTTTATGCCTACCTGAGGTCCGGCAATGCCGACCCCGTCGTGTTCTGGAGCGGTCACAGTGCTGATCATCAGCCTTGAAAGCTTCTTGAATGCGCCTGACCTTATGTCATCCGCAGAAAGCGTGTCTGACGGACGTCTCAGAATCTCCACGTCAAGACTGTCTTCTGCCGTAAGCACTCTCATAAGGCTGTCGGCCGAGCCGATCAGTTCGAGCTGTTCAGGAGTAAATGTAAGTACAGGAGATGATTTCCTGTCAGTAGTCAGAAATATCGTAAGCACCAATATGCCGGCTGTCGCTACGGCGAAAATAATTGATAGCATATCAAGTTGTTTGTCAGAAAGTTTCATAGCTGTTTATTTTAATTTCCCTTGAATAAAATCCTGCATAATGCAGGTACATCCGCCACACGTATCACTTCTATGCCTTCCGGTATGTTGTCGGTATTGCCGAAGGATGATATGAATATCCTTTTGAATCCGAGCCTCCTGGCTTCAGTGACCCTCCTGTCCGTCTGGGATACGGGACGTATTTCCCCGCTCAGTCCGACCTCCCCTGCGAAGCAGACGTCGGACGGTATGGCAAAATCAAAATTCGATGAGAGCACTGCACATATTATCGCGAGGTCGCAGGCCGGATCATTCACCTTGAGTCCTCCTGCCATATTCAGGAAGACGTCCTTGACGCCGAGTTTGAATCCTGCACGCTTTTCAAGCACTGCCAGCAGCATATTCAGCCTCCGTACATCGAATCCGGTGGCGGATCTCTGCGGAGTACCGTACGCCGCGGAGCTGACAAGTGACTGGACCTCTATGAGAAACGGTCTTGTGCCGTCCAGCATCGCACTGACTGCGACTCCGCTGAGGTTCTCGTCGTGCATAGGTATCAGCATTTCCGACGGGTTGCTGACTTCGCGAAGCCCTTTCCCGGTCATTTCAAAAACCGCAAGTTCCGAAGTGGAACCGAAGCGGTTCTTTATGCTTCTGAGAAGTCTGTATGTGCCTCTGTTGTCACCTTCGAACTGCAGGACCACATCCACGATATGCTCAAGTATCTTAGGGCCGGCGATGCTTCCTTCTTTGGTTATATGCCCTATCAGGATCACCGGTACGCCTGTCTCCTTTGCAAATCTCAGAAGCTGGGCTGCTGTCTCCTTTATCTGTGAAATGGAGCCCGGAGAAGATTCCACATTCTGTGAAAACATTGTCTGCACTGAGTCCACAATCATAAGGTCCGGCATTATCCCGCGCGCTTCGGCAAGGATGTTCTCCATAAGGGTCTCGCTGTATATCAGACAGTTGCTGTCTGTTCCTCCGATTCTTGCCGCTCTCAGCTTAACCTGCCTCGCACTTTCCTCTCCTGTGACATAAAGGGTTTTCAGTTCCGGACACATAAGCGGAATCTGGAGTGACAGAGTTGATTTTCCTATACCTGGTTCACCTCCGATCAGTACCAATGACCCTTCAACTATCCCTCCTCCGAGAATCCTGTCAAACTCGTTGTTGTTGAGTGAGATACGGCTTTCTTTGGATGAGTCTATCTCGGAAAGCGGCATAGGTTTCTGGCTCTTCCCGGGGACATTGGCCGACTGGTTCTGTCTTTTGCCGGTCGCGACGGTCTCCTCCACCATTGTATTCCATTCTCCGCAGGCAGGACATTTACCCATCCATTTGGAGCTTTCATTTCCGCACGAGGTGCAGAACCAGACTGATTTTACTTTGTTTGCCATAGTCTCATCGTTTTTTTGGGAGTTCAAATACCTCCATATCGTGTATCCTGCCGTTGTCTATATGGAAACGCAATGCCGTGCGTACCGTATGGAATCCGTACACTCCGGCCGCTCCCGGATTGATAACCATCATATTGTGCTTTGCGTCATTCATTACCCTCAGAATATGCGAATGGCCGCAGACAAAGATATCAGGCCGGTATTCAAGTATCAGCTGTAGGGCTCTCCTGTCATATTTCCCGGGATAGCCTCCTATATGGGTCATCAGTACTTTCATCCCTTCGCAGTCAAATGACAGGAATGCCGGATAGTCGAATCTCAGGTCCTGTCCGTCACAGTTGCCGTGTACTCCTTTCAGCGGCTTGAATGATGCTATCTTCTCAGCTGTGACGAGATTGCCGAAGTCTCCTGCATGCCATATTTCGTCGACAGGCTCGAAAAAGTTCTGAAAAGGATTGTCAAACGTTCCGTGTGTATCTGATAGCAGACCGATATACATAATATTATCTCCTTTTATTGAAGCGGATGCAAATTTAGAAATGAAATTGGATTTTTTCTATCTTTGCGGAGCTGAACGATTAAAAATGGAGATATTTTATTCTAAAGATATTGACGGGGAACTCTGCCGTCTGGGTGCTGATGAATCTGGGCATTGTATAAAGGTCCTGAGGCATAAGACCGGGGATGAGATTTTTGTGATAGACGGGGAGGGAACCCTTATGCGCTGCCGTATTACCGATGATTCGCCCAAAGGGGCCGAGGCTGAGATAGTGGAGAGGATCCCTGACTGGGGGAGCCATCCTTACCGTCTTGTACTTGCCGTCTGCCCTACAAAGAATTCGGACCGCTATGAATGGTTTGCCGAGAAGGCCTGTGAAGTTGGTGTCGATGAGATTGTTCCTGTCATCGGGCAGCATTCCGAGCGCAAAGTGTTCAAGACTTCGCGTATAGAGAAGATACTCGTGTCTGCCGCCAAGCAGTCTCTGAAAGGAGCGGTTCCTCAGGTGAGGGAGCCTCTCGGAGTCAAAGAGTTCATAATGTCGTCAGGAAAGAGTCAGGCCGGCCAGGAAGGTCCTCTGAAGCTGATTGCCTATTGCTTTGAGGACGACTCCTGCAAAAGGATATCTGTCAAGGAGGCGTTGAGTGAATATGATGGAAATGAAATCGTTGTCATGATAGGTCCGGAAGGTGATTTCTCAAAAGAGGAAGCTGAGCTTGCCGTGGAGTACGGTTTTGTGCCTGTACATCTCGGTGCTTCACGTCTGCGCACTGAGACCGCTGCCCTTACTGCCGCCGAGGCTGTATATTTCCGTTATATGTAGCCGCGTCAGTTGCATTCTGCGAGCAGGGAGATTATCCTGTTGAGTCTTGTGTTCACTTCCGCGCTTGTACAGGTGAAGTTGTTTACTATTATCGAAAATATGATAGTGTCTTCCTTTGAGCCTGAGCGTGGGATTATATATCCGCTGAAACTGCGCACGCCTCCCATCGAGCCGCTTTTCATCCTTATCCTTTCACGTGTCCTTTCAGGGACGGACTGCATCAGCCATTGCAGTGTCCCGTTGCCTCCCGGGTATGGCAGTGATTCGAAGAAATCTTCAAATGCAGGGGATTCCATCATTGTCCTGAGCAGTCTGCACAGGAATTCTGTACTTATGTAATTTGTGCGGGAAAGTCCGCTCCCGTCCCGTATCCTTAGCCCTTCATTGCCGACATTCAGCTCTTCAAGGAGATTTTCGACCGCTACGTATGAAGAGTCATAGCATCCTGAGCCGCAATATTCTTTCCCGAGTGTCCTGAATATTGTCTCTGCGAAGAAGTTGTTGCTCTGGTGGTTGGTCTCAAAGGCGATTCTTGCCAACTGTGGGGATAATGTGCTTCCTATTATGCTGAGGTCACTCTGAGGACATATCCTGTTTTCGGGTATGCCGAATATATGTCCGAGATCGGCTGGTCCTTCCGTACATTCCACTCCGCATCCTCTGAGGTATTCTGTGAAATGGTATGCGCAGGTGTAGGCCGGGAATTTGTTGGAGGCGTCTTCTGTCTTTGGCTTTCGGTCTATTGCGAATGAACCTCTGAATTCACCTTCTGGAGCAAGGTCTGAAGTATAGAGGTATAAAGTGTTTCCTGAGCCTTTCTTGCCTGTAGTGCAGCTGTACCTGAAATTCATCCACGGGGTTTCCGGGTATGACGGTGTGATTTTTACGGGTGCTCCGGCACAGTCTCCCGCTGAGACTTTGAAACTTTGTGTGTTTTCATAGAATGAAAGTCCGCTTGTCCCTGTCCCGTAATAAGTTCCTATGTCGTTGTATTGCCATGATTCCTGCTCCGGCATTCCGGGGAAACATCTGCCGTCTCCGATTATATGTCCTTCTATTTTTTTTATTCCTGCATCCTTGAGGATTTGTCTCCATTGTCTGAATACGCTCTCTATGGCAGGTGCTATGGTATCTTTTGATCCTGTGGTAGGATCTCCTCCTCCTATTATGTAGAGGTCTCCTTTGAGGATTCCGTGCGTGAGAGTTCCGCTGTAGCCTATGGATGTCTCATATCTGTAGTCTCCTCCAAGCGAATGGAGTCCGAGTGCTGTCGTGACAAGTTTCATATTGGAGGCAGGGACAAGCATTTTTTTGCTGTTGGCGCAGAATATGGTATCTCCGCTTGCCGTAACAGCGAGCGCACCGGCTGACGCGTCGCTCAGCTCTTTGCCGGATATGGCGTTTTCAAGATATGACTGTACGTTCTGGACAGGTGTCCCGGCGGCTGATATTGCCGCTGCGGCGTATATTGAAAGCAACAGTTTCATTTTCTGTAATTGTTTATGATAATTTCTGCAAAATTAAGAATCTGTTTTGAAATCAGGATAGCCGGCAATCCGACAGTTATCTGATTTGTCCGGAAATGCAGATGATTTTTGAATGAATTTTATACCTTTGCAAAGATGGTCTGTCGTGGACTGTCGATCTGATGAACATTAATTGAATATATAGAATGAAAAAAAGAGTTTTGGTTTCAGGAGGCGCGGGCTATATCGGCAGCCACGTCACTGTTGAGCTTGTCAATGCCGGGTATGATGTCCTTGTCGCGGACAATATGTCCAATTGCGATATGACCTGCTTTGAGGGGGTCAAGAAAATCACAGGAAAGGATGATATCCCTTTTGAATGTATCGACTGCTGCGATGATGCAGCCGTACAGAAGCTTTTTTCCGACTACAGGATTGATGCAGTGATACATTTCGCTGCCTACAAGGCTGTAGGGGAGTCTGTCGCTGAACCCGTAAAATATTACAGGAACAATCTGGATTCTTTCCTCAATATCCTCGAGGCCTCAAAGACGCACGGCGGATGCAATGTGCTTTTCTCGTCTTCCGCGACTGTCTACGGAGAGACTGATGAGCTGCCTGTGACCGAGAATTCTCCACGCAAGCCGGCAACTTCTCCATACGGAAATACCAAGCAGATCTGTGAGGATATCCTTAGAGATGTAGTCAAGGCTTCTGCAGTCTATGAACCTATGGAGCAGGGAGCTTCACGCAACGGTCAGATCAAAGGTATCGCCCTCCGCTATTTCAATCCCATAGGTGCGCACCCTTCTGCCCTTATCGGTGAACTTCCGCGTGGTGTTCCTAATAACCTTGTGCCTTTCATTACGCAGACTGCGATAGGCAAGAGGGAATGCCTGAGTATTTTCGGAAATGATTATCCTACTCCTGACGGTACTTGTCTCAGGGATTATATAGATGTGGTTGACCTTGCCAAGGCTCATGTCGCCGCTGTGGCAAGAATGCTTGACGGAAAGATGAAAGAGAGCTATGAGATTTTCAATATAGGTACCGGACGCCCTGTGTCCGTTTCTGAGCTTGTAACTGCTTTTGAAAAGGTTAACGGATTGAAACTCAATTATAAGTATACTCCGAGACGTCCGGGGGACGTAATGGCTATATGGGCTGATCCTTCTTTGGCCAACGAGGAGCTCGGATGGACGGCAGAGCGTACAGTGGAAGAGACTCTTGCATCAGCCTGGGCTTGGGAGAAGCATCTCGCTGAAAACAGATAGACGCCTGATTGTTTTATCCGGAAAATAAAAAAAGTGGTTGAATAAAATCAACCACTTTTTTATTTGATACCGTAGTCTGTTTTAGAACATTTCCGGATCGTTGTTGCTGCTGTTGCTGTCAAAATCATTTGACGGAGCTTCGTTGCGCGGTCCGCGGTCATCGCGACGAGGTCTGCGGTCATCCCTTCTGTTGTCGCGTCTGTCATCACGGCGTCCGTCACGACGGTCTGAGCCTCCTCTGCGGTCATCGCGTCTTGGACCCCTGTCACCCTGAGGACGTGGTCTGCGCTCAGGCTCCACATATCCTTCCGGTTTTTCAAGGAGTGCTCTGCGGGAGAGTCTCATCTTTCCTGTCTTGGCATCGATTTCGAGAAGCTTCACGTCTACTTCGTCTCCGATGTTGAGTACGTCTTCAACTTTCTCTGTCTTTGCCCAGTCGATTTCAGATATATGGAGAAGTCCCTCTTTTCCAGGAAGAATCTCTACGAATGCTCCGAACTCAAGGATTGATACGACTTTCGCGTGATATACGGCACCTACCTCAGGTACTGCGCATATACCGTTGATCCAGTTGAGAGCCTTGTCCATAGACTCCTTGTTCTCACCGAATATATCCACAACTCCTTCGCTTACACAGTTGTTCTGCTCCTCTGTGATTGTAACGACAGTACCGGTCTCCTTCTGTATCTTCTGGATAACCTCACCGCCTTTTCCGATGATCGCACCTATGAACTCGCCAGGAACCCTGATCTGGATGATACGAGGTACAAATGGCTTGTAGTCCTCACGAGGCTCGCTGATGGTCTTCATCATCTCGCCCATAATGTGCATACGTCCCTGACGTGCCTGCTCAAGAGCCTTCTCGAGTACATCGTATGAAAGACCGTCCACCTTGATGTCCATCTGGGTTGCTGTGATACCGTCTTTTGTACCGGTCACTTTGAAGTCCATATCTCCGAGGTGGTCCTCGTCTCCGAGGATGTCGGTAAGGATAGCATAGCGTCCGTTAGGATTTTCCTTGTCTGTGATGAGACCCATGGCCACACCTGCGACAGGTTTCTTTATCTGCACTCCGGCATCCATAAGCGCGAGGCATCCTGCACATACGGTAGCCATTGAAGATGAACCGTTTGACTCAAGAATGTCAGATACGACACGTACTGCATACGGATTCTCCGGAGCCATTGGAATCATAGGCTTGAGTGCTCTCCATGCGAGGTTTCCGTGACCGATTTCGCGGCGTCCTACTCCTCTCTGAGCCTTTGCCTCTCCTGTTGAGAATGGAGGGAAGTTGTAGTGGAGCACGAACTGGTCAGTGCCCTGGACGAGAACTTCGTCCCTTTCCTTCATGTCAAGCTTGGTTCCCAGGGTCACTGTTGAAAGTGACTGTGTCTCACCGCGGGTGAATATTGCCGATCCGTGTGCGCAAGGAAGATAACCGACTTCGCACCAGATAGGACGAACCTGTGTTGTCTGGCGTCCGTCAAGACGGATTCCTTCGTCAAGGATCATATTTCTCATAGCCGCTTTCTCGACAGCGTGATAGTATCTTTCGACCATCATCTTCTTGTCTTCGCGCTCCTCTTCAGGGAGTGTCTGGTAGAATTCCTCCTTCAGAGCATCGAAAGCGTCTGATCTTTCGTGTTTCGCGCTTCCGCTTTTTGCGATGGCATAGCATCTGTCATAGCAGAATGCCTCTATTGCCTTGCGGAGCTCTTCGTCATTCTCTTCGTGGCAGTAAGTCCTTTTGACAGTTTTTCCGACAGCTTCGGTGAGCTCCATCTGCACTTTGCAATGCTTTTTGATCTCTTCGTGTGCGAATTTGATGGCTTCGAGCATTTCAGCTTCGCTGACCTCTTTCATCTCACCCTCGACCATCATGATGTTGTCGTATGTGGCAGCGACCATAATGTCGATGTCGGCCTTGGCCATTTCACTGAAGTTAGGGTTGATTTTGAGCTGGCCGTCGATTCTTGCCACTCTTACCTCTGAAATCGGACCTTCAAACGGAATGTCGCTCACTGCAAGTGCGGCAGATGCTGCAAGTCCTGCAAGTGCGTCTGGCTGAATGTCTTTTTCTGCTGAGATGAGATTTACTGTTACATAGACCTCTGCGTGGAAATCTTCAGGGAACAATGGTCTCAGAGCCCTGTCCACAAGTCTTGCGATGAGAATTTCATAATCGGAAGCCTTGCCTTCGCGCTTCATGAATCCGCCAGGGAATCTTCCTGCTGCGGCGAATTTCTCTTTGTAATCCACCTGAAGCGGCATAAAGTCCACATCGTCTTTTGCATCTTTTGCACAGGTGACTGTGGCAAGAAGCATCGTGCCTCCCATTTTTACTGTCACCGATCCGTCTGCCTGTTTGGCAAGTTTTCCTGTTTCGATTTCAATTACCCTTCCGTCGGATAATTCAATTTGTTTGTTGATAACGTTCATTACCTTTATTTCAACCCGCCTTCCCCTATGGAAGTTGATTAATAACTGCTGTTCCGTACATTGTATCTGTTCGTCCTGATATATATGGTTTTCCGGCTCCGCCGCAGGTTGATGTTTTGTTAGCGTATCCGGATGTCTTTTCCAAGAAAAAAGGGGAGACCCATTACAAGATGGAATATCCCCTTTACTGTCCTACAAATATACCGGTTATCGGCGGAGACCGAGCTCCTTAACGATATTTCTGTATCTCTCGATGTCGATTTCCTTGAGGTAATCAAGGAGGCGGCGTCTCTTACCTACGAGCTTCAACAAAGAACGACGTGTAGCGTAGTCCTTTTTGTTGTTTTTGAGGTGCTCAGTAAGGTGAGCGATACGGTAGGAAAATAGAGCAACTTGACTCTCTGGAGAGCCGGTGTCTGTATTAGACTTTCCGTACTTCGCGAAAATCTCCTGCTTCTTTTCAGCCTGTAAATATTCAGCCATTTCTGAAAAAGATTAAAGAGGTTAATAATAATTCAAACCTTGTCCTCGTGGAAATGTCTTCCAGCGGGTTCAAAGCGGGCGCAAAGTTAATCATTAATTCTGATAATACAAATATTTAGAATCAGTTTTGATTTGATTAACTTTGCGCCTATAATGAACGGTAAAATATACACGGATTCTGAAGTAGGGGAGGTGAAGCTTGTCAGGAGCGTCAGGGCGCGCCGTATCAGCATCAGGGTTCATCCTGTAAAAGGCGTGACGGTTACGGTCCCCTGTTTTGCCGGTTATGATTCTGGACTGAAGTTCTATCTGTCAAGACGCGACTGGGTGATAAAGACGGTGCAGAGGCAGAAGCGCAATATCTGTGATTGCGTACAACTTGATCCGGAGCAGGTGGAAAGGCTTCGTGCCCAGGCAAAGGAATATCTCCCTTCCCGTCTCGCGTTTCTTGCCGCCAAGTACGGTTTTGTCTACAACAGGGTAACAATCAAACACAACAGGTCGAATTGGGGCAGCTGTTCTACGCGCGGAAATATAAATCTGAACCTCAATCTGATGCGTCTCCCTGTCCTTCTTGCTGACTATGTTCTTCTCCACGAACTGTGTCATCTCAGGTACCCGGATCACGGGGGTGATTTCCATAATCTTCTGGAGACGCTGTGTGCGGACAATCTTGCCGTTACTGCCGCTGCGTTCAGGGACAATCCTTCAATGGCCGTGCAGGCTCCTCAGGCATACCGGTTTCTCGGTGAGCTTCAGAAAGCCGTCTCGTCAAGCCGCTCCTCACGCCCTGTCAGCTATTCTTTGGAGCGCGCCATCAGATGCTACCGTCTGGGATGATGTTTGCCGTTTGGGATATAGACTTTATTCTGTCCGTCTTTATTTTCAGGACAACATAGAATCAAAGCTTCATCCATTTGCGGCGGGTGGAGCAGTGTCACCAGTTGTCGCTGCGGAAAGGTACGGCAGGAGCATTCCGCCTTCCGGTGAGATTGCCGATCTGGAAATCGCGGAAGCAGTATCTTACGGCTACCGGAGACGGAACTTTGTCCGAGTGCACGATCACGCTTTTGTGCTCAGTGTCTACATTTGCCTGGGCAGGGTGGAATATGCGGTCGCTGCCTGCCAGCTCGAATCCTGTAATCCCGTGCCATGGGCTGAGGCCGCTTTCCGCATTGTCAAAGAATACCTCGACGGTGTCCCCGTTGATTGTCATTGACTTGTATTCAGGACCGTCGCATTGGATGCCGTCAATTCCGTATGTGCGGTTTAACGCGAGATATGCAAACCTGTTTCCGATTTCTTCTTTTCTGCACGGGTGTATCTGGTCTTCCTCGTACGGGTATACCAGGTCGTTGGTACATACCATTCCGCTGTGGTCCAATGTCTTGGATATTGTGTACTGCGCTTCTCTGAACCTTGCTCCGGCGGTTCCGTCCCCTCCGTAGATGTATGGAGCCAGTTCTGCAAGATAGAATGGCAGGGCATCGTTACCCCACATTTCTCTCCATATCCTCACCATTTCAGGCAACCGTTCCCTATAAGACATTTCACGTCCGACATTCGATTCTCCCTGATACCATAGAAAGCCTTTTACCGTGAATCTGCGTAGCGGATACAGCATCCCGTTGTACATGATTACTGGTGACTGCCAGTTATAGATGTCGTTTTTCTCGAACTGCTCGTCAAGCCAGGGGTCATTATATCCTTTTACTACATTTTCTGGCATCCATCCTTCCGCCTTTGTGCCTCCCCAGGCACAGGATATTATTCCGACGGGTACATCCAGCACCATATTGAGCATCTTTGCGAAGTGGAACGCGACTGCGCTGAACCACTGGATATTGCCTGGTGTGCTTTTCAGCCAGCGTGTGTCCACGTCTTCTTCGGGTTCGTATGAACCTTTCTTCGGGATCGTGGCGAACCGGATTCCGTTATAGAGTCCGGCAGATGCGATTGCCTCTGCCGCGCCTTCTACGGGGCAGTTCCAGTATCCGTCAAAAGGCATTTCCATATTTGACTGTCCGGAGCATAGCCATACCTCTCCTGACAGTATGTCTTTGATCACGGCGTCTTCTCCTGTACCGTCCGAAACAGTGATCGTATGGCTTGTAAAGCCTGCTGCCGGTGTTGTGATCTTTGCTTCCCAGCAGCCGTCCCTGTCGCTTCTGGTGAATACTGGAGTTCCGCTCCAGGATGCGGTGACGGTTATTTTTGACGATGGTCTCGCTTTTCCCCAGAGTGTTGCCTCTGTATTCTGCTGGAGCACCATATTGTCTCCGAGTATATGGGGCAGCACGACTTTCCCCTGCATTGCGGATATGCATAATATGGCCGAGACTAATGATAATACGGTCTTTTTCATAACTGATATGTGGTTTATCTGTTTCTTTCGATTATTTCCATACACATACGTCCGTTGTGGTAAGGGCATTTCCAGAATCCTGCCTTGTCGTCTTCCGTATTGACGGTACCGTCCGCCTTTATGCTCCAGAACCATTCCCCTCCGTCGTGGTCTATGATGTGTGCGCGTATGAATTTCCAGCAGTCGGCGGCTTTGTCAAACGCGCTGGAATCTCCTGTGAGGGAATACAGGTTGTAATATCCTACTACTGTCTCTGCCTGTACCCACCAGTGGCGGTCAGCGTCTATCTTTCCCTTTGATGTCTCGGACTCGTATATCATTCCCTGTCCGGGGATGAAACCTTCGGATGCTGCCTCCGCTATCATTTTGACAGGCCCGAGGACTTTTTCGCATATCTTCTTGTCTCCGAGGACCGTAGCGGCTTCCCATATAAGCCAGGATGCTTCAATGTCGTGTCCGTATGATACGGTGTCGCCCTGGGGATTCCAGTCATCGTCAAAAAACAGCCTTAGATGTCCTGTCCTGCTGTCCATGATCTTGTCCGTGAAAATGTATATAAGGTTTCTCAGCTGCCGTTCCAGCCTGTCATCTTTCCATATTCTGTATAAGGCTGTGTATGGCTCGAGTATGTGAAGATGCGTGTTCATTGTCTTCCGCTCGTTTGCATCCTTGTCGCTGAGCCTCATATCCTCGATTTCACCCCAGTCTCTTGTGCAGGCTTCGATATATCCGTTCTTCTCTTTGTCGAAACTGTGCTGTTCGATGCAGTCAAAAAGTCTGACGGCATATTCTAAGGCTTCCCTGTCGCCGGTCGCCCGTGAGTATTCGCTCAGCCCGTATATGGCGAATCCGATTGCGTAGAACTGCTTTTTTGTGTCTGACGGATTGCCTTTGCTGTCGAGAGACCAGTATATTCCGCCGTGCACAGGGTCGTAGAATCTGTCTATTATTTCCCTTTTGGCGGCTGTTGCGGCTTCAAGGTATTCCTGTTTCCCGAGCAGCCTGTATGCTGCGGAGAAAGTCCATAGTATCCGTGCGTTCAGGATTGCGCCTTTGGGGGAATCGGGGATCTGTCTTCCTGTTCCGCTGATTCTGCCGAGAAATCCGCCTTCTGTGCGGTCTGCCATCTTTTCTGCCCAGAACGGGAGAATGTTCTTTTCCAGTTCTTCGGTGACTTCTTGTAGCAAGGTGTGTCTGTCCATAATAATCAGGTAGCTATTGTGAATCACGGGCAAATATAGCATTAGTTGAGGGCAATCGGAATCCGTAAGAAGATGAAAACCAATAATAATACAAATAAATGTTAAAAAAGTACAGGTTTTGTTGATAATTTGTATATTTGTCCTGGAGGACATATATGACGTCCTGGTCTCGGGAGAACCAAAGTTTTATTTTGGTGGGTGGGGGCGTTTTTGTATTTTTTATGCACAAA
>VSOK01000028.1:0-7609 GCA_009774765.1 Bacteroidales bacterium | reverse complement strand
TTTTTTTTTGCGGGGTATTTTTTTTTGGTCGGCTGGTTCGCGTCATCATAAATTTTTACTTTGCTTCTGCCGAGACTTTTTGCTATATTTGAGCCACAAAACAACCGTTTATGAGTGATGTCCTTGCAGAAATAACTCCGCTGTCGGAGAGAGACTGTTTCCATATCGTGGAGAGGCATAAGACGGAGTTCACTTATCCTCTTCACCAGCATAAGGAGTACGAATTGAATTTTATCGAACATGCGCCGGGTGTGCGAAGGATTGTCGGGGACAGTGTGGAGGAAATCGGTGAATATGAGCTCGTCCTTATAGGAGGGGAGAATCTTGAGCACGTGTGGGAGCAGGGAAGCTGCACCTCTCCGGATATCAGGGAGGTGACGATACAGTTCTCCGCGGATCTGTTCAACGGTGAGCTTCTTTCGAAAAACCAGTTCGCTTCTATCTCCAGTATGCTTCGCAGGGCCGAGCACGGATTGAGCTTCCCTTTGGGGGCGATAATGAAGATCTATCCTGTGCTTGATTCCCTTTCAAAGGAAAGCGGCCGGTTCGTGCAGTTCCTCAAATTCCTTTATATATTGTATGAGCTTTCCGTGGCCGAAGGGGCGAGGGTCCTGGCCAGCAGCTCTTTTGCCAATACGGCAAGGAATCCGGAAAGCCGGAGGGTCAAAAAGATCAAGCAGTATATAAACGACCATTATGCCGAGCCTATGACTCTTGCGGAGCTGTCCGGAATGGTCGGTATGACTCCTGTGGCGTTCAGCCGCTTTTTCAAGCTCCGTACCGGGAAGACCCTTTCCGATTATGTGATTGACATACGTCTCGGGATGGCGGCGAGGATGCTTGTGGATTCGACCAGAAACATATCGGAAATATGCTATGAGTGCGGATTCAACAACCTTTCCAATTTCAACCGTGCTTTCAAGGCCAAGCGCGGCTCCACTCCGCGTGAATTCAGGGCTTTGTACAAAAAGAAGAAAGTCGTTGTTTAATTTATATCAGTATTTGATAAATTTGTATTTGTTTAGCAGTCGGGGACTCTCTATTTTTGCACCATCACATCATGCGCAGAAATGAGACACAAACTGATAACCTTTATTATGGCCGTATGTATGGTCTGCGGCTGCAATTCTTCCGATATAATATATGTGAAAAACGGTCTGTTCGCCGATGGAGATCGGGGGGGGCATTATTTTATAGGTACTAATTTCTGGTATGGGGCCATTCTCGGTTCCGAAGGGAGGGCGGCGACCGTGCCCGTCTTGCGGAGGAGCTTGCCGTTCTCAAGTCTATAGGCATTTCCAATCTCAGGGTTCTTGTCGGAGGGGACGGACTGGACGGCATACCTACACGTGTGTCGCCTACCTTGCATAAAGAGCCTGGAGTCTACAATGATACAATATTCAGGGGACTTGATTTCCTTCTTGCCGAGATGGGCAGGAGGGATATGAAGGCTGTTCTGTATCTGAACAATTCCTGGGAATGGTCAGGAGGATACGGGATGTATCTTGAGTGGGCCGGTTCCGGCAAGGCTGTGATTCCTGCCGTTGACGGATATCCTGCATATATGGAGTCCGTGTCAGGGTTCGTTGTCAATGAAAAGGCCAAGGCCTTGTTTGCCGAACACGTGAAGACGGTGGTGTCCAGGATAAATACCGTCACGGGAAAGGCTTACAAGGATGATCCGGCCATATTTTCCTGGCAGATAGGCAATGAGCCGAGATGTTTCTCTTCAGATCCTGTGGTCAAGGCAGCTTTTGCTGACTGGATGTGGAGCACGGCCTCTCTGATAAAGTCCATCGACCCCAACCATCTGGTATCGTCCGGAAGCGAAGGCGTTTGGGGATGCGAGGGAGATATGGCTCTTTTTGAGAAAATACATTCCTGCCCGAACATAGACTATATGAATATCCATATATGGCCTTATAACTGGGGCTGGGCGAAGGCCGGATCACTTGAAGAGGATCTTCCTTATGCTATTGCAAAGACAGGGGAGTACATAGACCTTCATCTTGAAGTCGCCCGCAGGTATGGCAAACCCGTCGTACTGGAGGAGTTCGGTTTCCCGAGGGACGGTTTCAGCTTTTCCAAATCGTCTTCGGTAAAGGCGAGGGATAAATACTATTCATACATATTTGACAGGGTTATCGAGTCTGCAAATGAAGGAGGATTGTTCGCAGGTGTGAACTTCTGGGGCTGGGGAGGCTCTGCGGTGCAGTCCGGGACTGATGTCTACTGGCGTCCGGGTGATGATTATTGCGGTGATCCGGCGCAGGAGCCCCAGGGCCTCAATTCCGTGTATTCGGATGACCTGAGCACGCTTGCCGTCATCCGGAACGCCACTTCAAGGCTTGCTCCGTCGGGTGGGAAATGCTCTGTCCCGTCTATGAAAAATTGATAGAAAAATATATTAACACTAAACTATTAGCAATGAAAAGTAAATTGTTTACTTGCCTGATGACTCTTTTTGCAGTCATCCCGCTGATGGCCCAGACAAGGAGTGTGAGCGGTACGGTCACTTCTTCGTCTGACGGCCTGCCGCTTCCTGGCGTAGTTGTTACGGTGGAGAGCAACATCTCCCTGTATGCAATTACGGATGTTGACGGTAGATATACTGTCGCTTCTGTCGGGGACAATGATGTGCTCGTCTTCACTATGATGGGCTTTTCCACTCAGAATGAACCGGTTTCCGGCCGCAATGCGATCGATGTAGTCCTTGTTGAGGAGGCTACGGCCCTTGAGGAGACGGTCGTGATAGGTTACGGTACGGTCAAGAAGAAAGACTTGACAGGTTCCGTGTCTTCAGTGAACGGTGACAAGCTCAAGGAGACCATCGCGACAAATGTCGACCAGATGCTTCAGGGAAAGGTCGCAGGAGTGCAGATAACCCAGAACTCCGGTGCTCCAGGTGCGGCAAGTTCGATCCGTGTGCGCGGTGCCAACTCCATCAACAATACCAATGAGCCTCTTTATATAGTGGACGGAGTTCCGTTTTCCGGAGCGGGAAACACTATCGGAGGCTTTGCCTGGTCCGGAGGTTCCGACGGACAGAATGTTGTCAACCCTCTTTCCACTATCGCCCCGTCCGATATCGTGAGCATAGATATTCTCAAGGACGCTTCCGCTACGGCAATCTATGGAGCCAATGGTGCGAACGGTGTTATCATCATCACTACCAAAAGGGGAAGTGCAGGCAAGGTGAACATTACCTATGACGGTTATGTGACGGCCCAGATGATTACCAACCAGCTCGATATGATGAATCTCAGGGAGTATGCGGAATATCAGCAGAAGTTGTGTGCGGAGCTGAACCTGTCTGTCAATGAGGCGTTCAAGGACCCTTCTCTTCTCGGAAAGGGAACGAATTGGCAGGATGAGATTTTCCGTACGGCGTGGATGCACTCGCATTCAGTGTCCGTGACCGGAGGTACCGACAAGATCAGAGTGGCTGCAAGCGGCGGATATACTGATCAGGATGGAGTCATCATAGGTTCGGACTTCACCCGTTTCAACGCCCGTCTCAATCTTGACGCTGACATATATCCGTGGCTTCACGCCGGTGCTTCGCTGGCGTTTACGCATACGGACGAGACCATCACCAACAATGACGGTACGGACGGTGTCGTTCTACAGGCCCTTACTATGCAGCCGAACATCCCTGTATATGACTTTGACGGCAACTGGGCCGGTCCGGAGAGCGTTAACGGAGCTTCCCAGTACAACCCTGTATGGCTTGCGCAGATGAAGACAAATGACTTCAAACGCAACAGGACAATGGGTAATTTCTATCTGAGCGCAGATCCTGTAAAAGGTCTGAACATAAGGACGGAATACGGTTTTGACTACTCCGACAACAACAACCGCTGTTTCATACCTACATATTCTTTCGGCACGCTGATTTCCAGCGATACCAACCAGATAATGCAGAGGGAAGAGCATTCCATGTATTGGATATGGAAGACGTATGCCAATTATAACCGCACCTGGGGCGGAAAGCATAATTTCGGTGCTATGCTCGGATGGGAGATGACAAAGTCCTCCTGGAACGGCAGCCAGATCGTAAAGAAGGGACTCAGCTCCGATATCGTGCAGATCGTGACCCAGGACGGTGAACTCGTGTCCAATTCCGGCTGGAAGGACGGTTCGGCCATGGCTTCCGGATTTGCCCGTGTCAATTATAATTATGACGAGAAATATTATGTGACGGCTACGGTCCGTGCCGACGCATCGTCAAAGTTCGGCCCGAACAACAAATGGGGATATTTCCCGTCTGCCGCACTTGCGTGGCGTATTTCCAATGAATCCTTCTTTGAAGGTGCGCGCAACGCGATGAACGAGTTCAAACTTCGTGCAGGATACGGTATGGTAGGAAATTCAAGCATAGACTCGTATCTCTACAGCGCGAAGATGTCCACGTTCAACACTCCTTACGGTACAGGTTATTTTATGGCGAATATAGCCAACCCGAACCTCAAGTGGGAGGCTTCCGAGCAGTACAATGTCGGAGTCGATATGGAATTTCTCAGAGGACGCATCTCCCTTACGATAGATGCATACTATAAAAGATCCAAGGATCTGCTCCTGCGTATGACCATCCCGAACTATCTCGGAGGTTCCACTACATACGATGATATTGCGGCTCCTATGGTCAATATGGGACGGACAAGCAACAGGGGATTCGACCTCAATATAACTACGCATAACATCGAGCATCAGAAGTTCAACTGGACATCCAACCTTGTGATTTCTCTGAACAGGAACAATGTGGATGCTATGAACAGCGATTCTTCTGTCATCAACGGAAACATTGACTGGTGGTCAGGATTCCAGACCGCAACCAGGATTATGGTCGGCCAGCCTATGGGAGTGTTCTACGGATATGTGGCTGAGGGGCTTTTCCAGAATGAGGAGGAAATCCTTGCCGCTCCTGTCCAGGTGAATGACGCCAACAATCCGGGTGTCAATCTTGTCAACAAGACAACCGGAGTATATCCTGGAGACATAAGGTTCAAGGACATTTCCGGACCGGACGGGGTTCCTGACGGAGTTATCGACGAAAGGGACCAGGTGATAATAGGAGACCCTAACCCTGACTTCACTTTCGGTTTCACCAATACGTTTATGGTAGGTAACTTTGACATTTCCCTTGCGCTTGCAGGCTCTGTAGGAGGCCAGATCCTCAATTTCTCAAGATTCCGTACCGAGTCGATGAACTCCATCTGGGACAACCAGAATGCCGCTGTGCTTGACCGCGCCACGGTGGAGAACGGCCAGCTTGTTCCGGGGACCGGATATTCAAAGAAACACGGCTATATAGTTCCGCGTGCCGTAAGCCAGGATCCGAACCAGAACAACCGTATGAGCACGAGATGGCTTGAGGACGGTTCATATCTGCGTATCCAGAATCTGTCAATCGGCTACAGGATTCCTGCCAAGGTGCTTGAAAAGACCAAACTGGCTTCTTTCAAGGTATATCTCAATGCGCAGAATCTCTACACGTTCACCAAATATTCCGGCTATGATCCTGAAATCGGAGCGTACAACCAGAGTTCGCTTCTCCAGAATATCGACCGTGGACGTTATCCTACTCCGATGTCTATCACTTTCGGTGTCAATATAGGATTTTAACAAGGAGGACAAGAAATGAAAAAGATTATATATTCAGCATTTGCGGCACTTTCTCTGCTCGGTGTCGTTTCCTGTGAGAAATTCCTTACGGTAGTGCCTGAGGACACGCTCGCGGCCGGCAACTATTATACGAGCAAGGAGGCCGTCAGGGCGAATACGATCGTCCTGTACGCCAGCAAACCGTGGTTCGACTTCCATTCGAACTTTATGTTCTACGCCGGAGATATGATGGCCGGTGACATGTACTATACATACGACCAGGAAGGACATTACTATTATAATTCGGTTACAGCTACAAATTCCCATCTGAGAAAAGGGTGGATAGGTCTTTACCGTATAGTGTCCTTCGCCAATTCCATCATCAACGATATGCCTGATGCCGCACGTGCCAACAATGTGGCGGAATCTGATATACAGGCAGCTCTCGGTGAGGCCTATACTATGAGGGCGATGGCCTATTATTTCATTACTGAATTGTGGGGAGAGGCTCCTATAGTGGAGAATGCCACCGCGCTTATAACTTCAAGCGACCCCGGAGCCATCTATGTTCCGAGAAACACTCAGGAATCTCTCTATAAGTTTATGGTCAGGGACCTTGAGCGTGCTGTCGGCCCGCTTCCTCACACTGACACCGACGGCCGTGTTACCAAGACTGCCGCGATGGGACTTCTTGCGAAGGTATATCTTCAGTATGCCTCATACAAAAAGGATGACGCCCTTTATGCTTCCGCAAAGGAATGGGCAAAGAAAGCCATAGAGGAAGGTCTTGAGAACGGTTACGGACTATATGGAAACTATCAGGAGATGTTTGAACTGACAGGAAAGGGAATGTGCAATGAATCCCTGATCGCTATCGCCTGCAAGTCAGGAGGATATGGCGAGGGAAACGCAAGGAATGCGAATTTCTCCAGAAGCTCACGTATCGCCGACGAGACCTGGGGTGCTGGAAAAGGCCCTACAGTCTCTCTCCAGTCGCTCTATTCGGACAAGGACGTGAGACGCAAGGCGGTGTTTATGACCAACGGGGATCATTATGCAAATCTTGCTTCCGCAAACGGAGGATATGACTATCAGTATTCATACCGCAATCCGGATGACCTTGATGTCCAGATAGAGGCCGCAAATGAAATGCTCGCGCATCTGAAAAAATATGTGATAGGCAAGCCAGCCGACTGCGGCGGCAATGTGGGACTGAACCAGGCTGCCGGCAATGACATCTATCTGCTCAGGTTCGCTGATGTGATGATGACCTATATAGAGGCTTGTATCGGAAACGGCACCACGACATCCGATCCTGACGCATTGGACTATATGGGACGTATCCTCAGCCGTGCAGGCCTTTCAAGTGAATATTCTTCAATTTCCTTTGAGGACATCATCAGGGAACGTCGCAAGGAGTTCGCTATGGAGGGAATCAACTGGTATGATATCAAGAGGGTATGGTACCGTGACCACGCGGCTGGAATAAAATACCTTGAAGATATGGACCGTGACCTTAAATATGCCTTCAACTGGTCAAGTGACAGGTTCACATACGACCCTGGCACAGGTGCTCCGTCCTATATCATTGATGACCAGTATGTCTGGGAGAATGACAAGTCAATGTATGTGACCGTATGGGAGTCTATGGACATTTCTACGGAAAATCCGGACGGCACGATGAACGATGACTATTATAAAGGTGCGGAATGGCTTGAGGAGCACGGGCACAGGACAAACAATTTCAACTTCAACGATGCCTCTATGGTGTTGCCTGTTCCTGAGGCCGAGGTGACTTCTGCCCCTATATTGAGGGAACCTGCCGTGGAGTATGATTTCGGTGAATAACAATGATAGATATGAGAAAGATATTCAACATAATTACAATAGCTCTGCTTGCCGTTTCAGGCTTTGTTTCAGTATCCTGCGAGCAGATGAAGAGTTCCTCGGCCGAGCCTGTCGTCAGGTTTGTCAGGCCTGTGGATGCCGCTATGAAAGACAAGCT
>VSOK01000027.1 GCA_009774765.1 Bacteroidales bacterium | reverse complement strand
AAGACTTCGGTGACCAGACCTTCACCTTTAATCCTTTTCAGCTGTCTGTCGTCATCAACCGTAACGATACCGCAGCCTTCCTGTCCTCTATGCTGGAGTGCATGGAGACCGTAATATGCCAGATTTGCAGCGTCCGGTACACCATAGACACCGAACACTCCGCACTCCTCATGAATATTCTTATCGAAAATTTCTTCCATAATTCCTTTATTTTACATTTTCGAGTCTCTCGTAAACTGTCCTGTAGGCCTCGCCGACACGGCTGAGATCCCTGCGGAAACGGTCTTTGTCAAGACGGTCACCTGTAGCAATATCCCAGAAGCGTGCACTGTCAGGAGTAATCTCATCAGAAAGGATTATTTCCCCGTCAGGCAGCTTTCCGAACTCTATCTTGAAGTCCACCAGATCTATCCCGGCTTTACGGAAGACTCCGGTAAGCACCTCGTTGATCTTCCCTGTCAGAGAATACATCTTCTCCAGCTCTCCGTATGTAGCCAGACCGAGAGCCACGGCGTGGTGGTCATTTATAAGAGGATCATTTAGATCCTCATTCTTATAGCAGATGTCAAATATGGTGTTGGAAGGTCTGACACCCTCTCCGATGCCGAGCCTCTGGGCCATAGATCCGGCGATTACATTCCTGACGATCATCTCGATGGGAATTATCTCTGTCCTCCGGCAAAGGATTTCAGTCTCGGACACCTGTCTTACAAAATGTGTCCTGATACCCGCAGCTTCAAGATGGCGGAAAATCATCACCGCTATGCCGCAGCTGACTTTGCCCTTGTCTTTGATTGCAGCCTGCTTTATTTTGCTGAAAGCAGTTATCTTGTCCGTAAACTGCTGAAGCACAAGCTCCGGATCTTCTGTGGCATATATTTTCACAGACTCTCCATTATATATTATCGCTTTCTTTTCCATTTTTCATATTTATGGTCACCCGGACCGTCCTGAATCCCATTATTGATTATTCACCTCTGAAATATCTTACCGCGTTGTCAAAGAGCGGCTGCTCCAGACCGTCGTCCATAATATTCTTGAACAGATTGTGTTCATACCTTTCAGTATGTCCCATCTTTCCGAGAATCTGTCCGCTGCGGCTCACTATTCCCTCGATCGCATAGTACGAACCGTTAGGGTTGTAAGGCGAAACCATCGTAACTTCCTCTTCAATAGGGTCAACATACTGGAACGCCACCTGCCCATTAGCGAAAAGTTCTTTTGCAAGTTCCTCATTGACAACGAATTTACCTTCACCGTGACTGACAGCGATGGTATGGAGATCACCTACAGAGAATCCCGCAAGCCACGGAGAATTCGTAGTGGATACCCTTGTTGTGACCATCTGAGAAATGTGGCGGTTGATATCATTGCGGAACAATGTCGGAGAATCCTTTGTCACCTGGCCGAGACGTCCGTATGGAAGGAGTCCTGATTTGACAAGGGCCTGGAATCCGTTGCAGATACCGAGGATAAGTCCACCACGGTCAAGCAATTTGTGGATTTCATCAGCTATTTCCTTGTTGTTCAGCACGTTTGCAATGAACTTGCCGCTTCCGTCCGGTTCATCCCCTGCAGAGAAGCCTCCGCAAAGGGCCAGTATATGACATTCTGAGATATTTTTCTTCATCTCCTCTATAGAGCGGAATATATCCTCGCTTTGGAGGTTACAGAACGCGCTCATACGTACCTGCGCTCCGGCCTTGCGGAACGCTTTTGCTGTATCGTAGTCACAGTTGGTACCAGGGAATACAGGAAGATAAGCGATAGGGCTCTGCACCGGCTCGCCTTTGTATCTCATCTCGGACTTCTTGACTTTCAAAGGTTTGATGCCTTCAAGGCCATCCGGTACAAGCTTGGTGTGCTGAGCCTCGCAGACAGAAGGATATACCTTGTCGAATTTCGCCCCGTTATGCTCCATAAGTTCAAACAGGTCAATCTGCTCACCGTTGACATGAAGCATTCCGTCTTCTCCTGAGGTTATTTCTCCGAGCAGTACAGCATTCGCAAAATCAAGTTCACCCTCCGACTCCACGACAATGGAGCCTGTATATTTCCCGAACAGGATATCCTCGGAAGCCTTCACCTCTACTCCGAACGCATTTCCGAATGCCATCTGGCATATAGCTCCTGCGACAGTCTCCTGGCCTACGGCATATCCAGACACTATAGTTCCGTCAAGAATCCTGTCATTTACATATTTCCAGTTCTCCTTGAGCTGGTCCGTGTCAGGCATCATATTCCCGAGAGGAGTATGCCTGATAAGATACAGCTTGTTTCCTTCCCATTTCAGTTCAGGCGAGATTACATTTTCCGCATTCACAGGCGTTATGCCGAACGCCACCAAAGTAGGAGGTACATTCAGATCCTCAAAAGTTCCGCTCATGGAGTCCTTTCCGCCTATTGAAGGAAGCCCCAGCGCAAGCTGCATCTTCAATGCTCCGAGCAGCGCGCTCAACGGAAGTCCCCAGGTACGGGCATCCGATGTCATCCTCTGGAAATATTCCTGATATGAGAATCTCATCTTTTCGTATGATCCTCCTGCAGCTACAACCTTCGCGCAGGATTCCACCACTGCGTATGCAGCTCCGTGGTAAGGGCTCCATGAAGAAAGATAAGGATTGTACCCGAAGGACATCATACTTGCCGTGTCAGTATATCCGTCGACAGGCAGCTTCTGTACGGAAACCTGCACCGGAGTGGTCTGGAGAGCACCTCCGAAAGGCATAAGCACAGTAGAACGTCCGATAGTCGAGTCGAACATCTCTATAAGACCTTTCTGGGAAGTCACACCGGCAGAACCCATCTCCGCAAAGATCCTGTCCCTGACAGTACCCTCTGATGAAACCGGAGAAAGTTCCCCGTCCTCCGCAAACGCACCGTATTCAAACGGATTCTTGAAATCCAATGCCTTCACTGCGGCTTTGGCAAAATGCTTCGCTCCGGCACTGTCAATAAATTCACGTGAAATGTCGACGACAAGCTTGCCGCCATTGTACATCCTCAGTCTCGCAGTATCAGTGACATCGGCCACGTATGTAACCTCGACATTCTCGCTGAGACAGTATTTTTCAAATTCTTCCTTGTCCTTGGCTTCCACCACAACAGCCATCCTTTCCTGCGACTCGCTGATTGCAAGTTCAGTAGAGTTCAATCCGTTGTATTTTACAGGCACACGGTCAAGGTATATGTCAAGGCCGTCGGCAAGCTCACCGATCGCTACGCTGACGCCGCCCGCTCCGAAGTCATTGGACTTCTTGATCAGGCGTGTCACCTCAGGACGGCGGAAAAGCCTCTGAAGCTTTCTTTCCTCAGGAGCGTTTCCTTTCTGCACCTCACTGCCGCAAGTCTCAAGAGACTCCTCGGTATGCTCTTTTGACGAGCCTGTCGCGCCGCCGATACCGTCACGTCCGGTACGTCCGCCGAGAAGAAGGATAACATCTCCTGCTGCAGGTGACTCACGACGCACATTCTCCGCCTTTACGGCACCCGCCACAGCTCCGATCTCCAGCCTCTTTGCAGTATATCCCGGATGCAGGATTTCACGCACGTGGGTAGTAGCAAGACCGATCTGGTTGCCGTAGCTTGAATATCCGTGGGCCGCCTTGCGGCTGATCACCTTCTGCGGAAGTTTGCCCGGAATGGTATCCTTGACTTCCTTCCATATATTCCCCGCACCGGTCACGCGCATTGCCTGATACACATAGCTCCTGCCTGAGAGAGGGTCACGGATTGCACCTCCAAGACAGGTGGCCGCCCCTCCGAAAGGCTCGATTTCAGTCGGATGGTTGTGGGTCTCGTTCTTGAACTGGAGCAGCCATCTCTCTGCCCGTCCGTCCACGTCCACATCCACATATATGCTGCAGGCATTGTTTTCCTCACTGACTTCCATATCGTCGAGAAGTCCCTGTTTCTTTAGATAACGCGCACCTATCGTGGCCAGATCCATAAGGCATAGGCTTTTGCCTGAACGTCCGAGCTCCTCACGTATTTTAAGATAATGCGCGTATGTGCCTTCAATCTCATCTTTCAGGAAAGACTCTTCAAACTGCACATCCTCCAGCTCCGTAGTGAAGGTGGTATGGCGGCAGTGGTCGCTCCAATATGTATCAAGAATACGGAGCTCCGTCTCATTCGGATCACGTCCTTCTTTGCTGAAATAGGTGACCACTTCGCGAAGGTCATCCGCATTCATCGCAAGACCCATCTTTTTGCAGTATCCGGCAAGATCGTCCTCCGAAAGTCCGGTCAATCCTTCAAGCACCGGCACAGGCTTCACCTGAGCCTGTTCCATATCAGCAATCTTCGAAAGGTCTTTCTCCCTGGACTCCACCGCGTTGATGAAATAATGCTTGATCCTTGCGATGTCTTCGTCGGATACTTCCGGACCAAGAATAAGAAGCTTTGAACTTTTTATCTTGACCTCAGCCTTGGGGTCAAGCAGGCGCACGCAGTCCACAGCGGATGCGGCCCTCTGGTCAAATTGCCCGGGAAGGTACTCCACGGCAATATATTTCACTCCGTCAAGGTCACATTCATCTGTCACCCTGTCGGTTACAATTTCTCCGAACACGCTGTACCGGCTTTTCTCAAGAAGCTCCGGAGTAAATCCGAAGAGGTCATAGACATTGAGATAGCGCAAAGACTCCAGCGACAACTGGAGGCTCTCGTTCAATTCGTTCAGAAGGCTTCTCGCCTCCACCTGAAATTCAGGATACTTTTCAACAAAAATACGGTAATTCTTCATACCTGTTTTACCTTATACTAAATAAATATTGTTATCAATGCCGTCATCCGGAAGCGGATGACCCTCAAAGAGCAGGTGGCGTGTTTCCGGAGAATCCCGACGACCCCCAAAAACACGCCACCATTATTTGGTAATAACTGTTATCATATCTGCGCGTCAAGCACTTTCTGAGTCTGCATCCTCTTGAACTCCTCAAGCTTGGACGTCAGAAGCTCATCCCTTATCGCAAGCATCTCCACCGCAAGAAGAGCGGCATTCTTCGCCCCGTTGACGGCAACCGTCGCAACCGGTATTCCGCCCGGCATCTGCACTATTGAAAGAAGAGAGTCAAGTCCTCCCATCATCTGCGTCCTGATAGGAACCCCGATGACAGGAACTGTCGTCATTCCTGCTATGACACCGGCCACATGGGCCGCTCCGCCAGCTCCGGCAATAATGACATCAATGCCATTGGATTTTGCGGATTTTGCATATTCATACATAAGATCCGGTGTTCTGTGCGCGCTGATGACGCGCTTTTCATAAGGAACGCCAAAAGCGTCAAGCGTTTCCACCGCTGCGGACATCACATCGTAGTCGCTGGTGGAACCCATAAGAATTGCAACTTTCATATATACTTTAGAATGAGTATTGACCCCTGATAAAAGCACCGGCAAAGGTAGTCAAATTTTCCTTGTTCCCAAATACAGGAAACAGTTTATTTTTTTGCCGAAAAATTTTAATCACCCTGTGAAAATGCCTATCTTCGCAGAGTTTTGTGGACAACATTATTGAAACACCATTGTTATGAGAGATTTATATATAACCAATACGCTTTCACGCAAAAAAGAATTGTTGAAACCGATCAATCCGGGACATATAGGACTCTACGTATGCGGTCCGACAGTCTACGGAGACGCACATCTGGGACACGCAAGACCAGGGGTCACATACGACGTACTCGTGAAATATCTCAGGCATCTCGGTTATAAGGTGCGCTATGTCAGGAACATCACAGATGTGGGGCATCTTGAGCACGATGCCGATGAGGGGGAAGACAAGATAGCAAAGAAAGCACGTCTCGAGCAGCTTGAACCGATGGAGGTCGTGCAGGAATACACCCTGCGCTACCACGAGGCCATGCGCGCGCTCAATGTGGCTCCCCCTTCGATCGAGCCGCGTGCATCAGGGCACATTATCGAGCAGATCGCGCTCGTAAAGAAGATTCTTGATGCCGGATACGCATACGAAAGCAACGGTTCCATATATTTCGATGTGCAGAAATACAATGGCGACCACGAATACGGTGTCCTTTCCGGCCGTGTGCTCGATGATATGATAGGAGGCACGAGAGAACTTGACGGACAGGAGGACAAGCACGCTTCATACGATTTCGCGCTATGGAAGAAAGCATCTCCCGAGCATATCATGAGATGGCCTTCACCGTGGAGCGACGGATTCCCGGGATGGCATCTCGAATGTTCCGCTATGAGTGAAAAATATCTGGGAAAGGAATTCGACATCCACGGCGGAGGAATGGACCTGATGTTCCCTCACCACGAATGCGAACTTGCGCAGAACACGGCTTCGCGCGGCACTGGCGGTGTCCACTACTGGATGCACAACAATATGATCACCATCAACGGCAAGAAGATGGGCAAGTCACTGGGCAACTTCATCACGCTTGAAGAACTGTTTACCGGAAGCCATCAGCTGCTGGAGCAGGCATACAGTCCGATGACCATACGGTTCTTCATCCTGCAGGCCCACTACCGCAGTACTCTTGACTTCAGCAATGAGGCTCTCCAGGCAGCGGAGAAGGGACTGAAAAGGGTAATGCAGGCAGCAAAAGACCTGCGTGAAATGACCGGGGCAGACTACAAGGCGGCCGGACTGGCATACGGAGAGTTCCTGAGCTCGACAGCACCTGACGGATGCGGAGCCACCTCACAGGAAATAAAAGACATATTCGACAATGTTTACGGGGCTCTCAGCGATGACCTCAACACCCCTGTCGCCCTTTCTTATATATTCGAGGCCGTACGCATCATAAATTCCGCAAAAGACAAGAAGATCTCACTCAGCAAGGATGACCTCAACACCCTGACGGAACTGTTTGACAATATCGTATTCGGAGTGCTCGGCCTGCGCGATGAAGAAGGTGAAGGCGGCAAAGCCGGGAAAATCATCGACGGACTTGTCGGGATGGTACTGGAGCAGCGCAAGGCGGCAAAAGCGGCGAAGGACTGGGCTGCATCGGACAAAATAAGAGATGACCTGAAAGCCATCGGAATACAGATCAAAGACACCAAGGACGGTACTGAATGGAATATTGAATAAATTTCAGACAATCAGATTCAAAATTCTCGGAAAAATCAGACACAAGCTATGATGAAGTTTATCTCGTGGAACGTGAACGGGCTCAGGGCAGTCTGCGGAAAAGGGTTTACGGAAATATTCAAAGAGCTGGATGCGGATTTCTTCTGTCTGCAGGAGACGAAGATGCAGGCCGGCCAGCTTGACCTTGAGTTTGAAGGTTATATGTCATACTGGAATTATGCGGACAGGAAAGGATACTCGGGAACTGCCGTCTTTACAAAACACCAGCCCATATCCGTCAGCTACGGAATAGGAGTGGACGAACACGACCACGAAGGCAGAGTCATAACCCTTGAAATGCCGGAGTTCTATCTTGTATGCGTGTACACGCCAAATTCTCAGGAAGAGCTTGCCAGGCTCGACTACAGGATGCGCTGGGAAGATGACTTCAGGACATATCTCACCGGACTTGCCGCAAAGAAAGGAGTAATCGTCTGCGGAGACTTGAATGTGGCGCATCAGGAAATAGACATAAAGAACCCGAAGACAAACAGAAGGAATGCGGGATTCACCGATGAGGAGCGCGGCAAGATGACAGAGCTGCTGTCCGAAGGATTCATCGACACCTTCAGGCATCTCTATCCGGACACAAAGGACATCTATTCCTGGTGGTCATACAGATTCCGTTCGCGCGAGAGGAATACCGGATGGCGTATCGATTATTTCATTGTATCAGACTCCCTGGAAGAGCGTATCCGTGAAGCAAAAATCCACACTGAAATATATGGCTCGGACCACTGTCCGGTAGAGCTGGTCATCGGATAATCTACATCCTTGAATCCTCTTCAAGAGAGCCTACATTTCGTCTGGAATTCCCTGAGGACTTCCCGAAACGCCAGGTAAAAGACATTGTAAGGCCAATTTTGCCATAGCCGTTGCGCAGAGAATATGTCCTGATGCCGTCCGTATCAAGATTCATACGGAATTTCATCGTATTTGCGAAATCATTCACACGCAGCGCAAGCGTCGCATCCCCGTCAAGAAATGTCTTCTCCACATTGAAGTTGAGGGACATCATAGGATTGAACCTGTAGTATCCTGCTGTCTGCGATGTAACGCCCCATCCGTCAAGACTGATCTTGAACGACTCCGGAAGAAAGAACGTAGTGCTGAAAAAGCCGGAGAACTGTCCTCCCCTGTTGTCCAGATTGCCTCCGATACCTTCAGCTATGCCAGAATAGGCATTGAACATCACATAGCTGTAATTCGCATTCAAAGTCAGGTTCCACCATTTGGTAAGAGGCAGCTCGGAAAGGGACACCGCCCCAAAGACATACTGCTGGACACCGGCATTGGCATAAATCAATCCCATCATTCCGTTCTCCCTGTCAAGCACAGGCACCTGCATATCACTGTAGTTCCTGTTGTGCGAATATCCGGCCGTAAGGGTCAGCCTGCTGAACAGCACAGCCGACAACGACACATTATGGCTGTAGGACGGAAGAAGAAGAGGATTTCCCTGACTATATGTAGTCGCGTTCATATAGCTTCTGAAAGGATTCATCTGCCAATATTTCGGCCTGCTGAGCCTGTATGAGTAATTCGCCGTCAGTATAGCCTTCTGAGATGGCATATAGCAGACATACGCACTCGGGAAAGCGTCAAAATAATCCTTATATGTCTTCGTGCTGCCGGAGTCCGCCCCATCAGCAGGAATCCCTGTCATCCAGTCCCCCTGCTGGACGGTATATTCTCCGCGAACACCGATCTGAGCATTCCATTTTTCCGAGAACTGCTTGGCCACATTGAAATATGCTGCATACACCTGCTCATCATACGTGAAGTCATTGCGTTCGGAAGGGTATTCCGACAGGTCATCCAACGTTTCCGGAATATAGTCAAATCTGCTGAACCTGTTGCGCGTATCAGACACAGCCGCCTTGACTCCGGCCTCTATACGTCCGGTCTCTTTCCAGAAATTCTGGGAATAGTCGGCTTTGAAGGAATAGAGGTCAAGGATTCTTAACGTACCGTCACGGAAACCGTAATTCTTCAGTCCCTCCGCATCAGGAGACGACAGTTCCTTGTCATATACGTTCTTCTGCATAGAGAACCCGTCTGTCATATTCCGGTTGTAATCGGCATTGATGGTCAGCTCCTGGGCCTTGGACTCGTCAAACGTCCTTGTATAATTCAGGTTCAGGGAATACCGTTCACCTTTCGAGCTGTCTGAGGACATACCGTTGAGCACAGACCATATATACTGGTCTCCAGTACCGTAATTGCGGTAATCGGTTACCATAGCCCCAGGCAGTACCTTTGAGCGGTTATCAGAGAGACTCACCCTGAAATTTACTCCCAAAACATCCTTCCGGGAAATCTTCCAGTCATTGCCAAGGGAGATATTATGTCCCATATAATCTCCTCTTGTAAAAGAGCCGGTCTCCTGAAAACTCGAATAGTCATCCCCGTAGCGTTTCTGCTCGGAATTACCGTCATAATCTCCCCAATATCCGGGAGAATAGCTGAACGCCGTGCTGGTCTTGTCCGTCTTGTACATCAGATTCGCCGAAATAGAACCTTCCCAGCTGGCCTTGGGAAGGAAATGAACTCCTGCAGCCAGCCTCACCGAACCGTTCAGCCCTTTCATAAAGCCTTTCTTTGTCTTTATATTTATGATTCCACCGCTGCCCTCGGCATCATATTTCGCTGAAGGGTTGCTGATAAGTTCAACTTTCTCTATCGCATCTCCTGTACTGCCCTGAAGATAGGCCTCAAGATCTTTCCCGGACATCTGGGAGGGGCGTCCGTCTATCCACACTGAGACTGTCTGCCCGTTGAGCTTTATATTGCCGTCCTTGTCGACCGTCACGCCCGGAGAACTTTTCAGCACATCAAGGGCATTGCCGGTCCTTGCCACAGCAAGCTCGGAGACATTGAGCACAATCCTGTCAAAATGGTGTTCAAGGAGCTGGCGTTTGTCGGACACGACAGCACCTGCAAGCATCTGTGCATCATCCTTAAGGAATATGTCCTTGAGTACAGCCGTTCCTCCGGATGATGTCTCAACCATATCTGACAGCGGATGATCCTGCTCAACATACCCGACAAAGGACACCAGAAGACGGCTTTCCGACGTATTACCGGAAACACTTATGGAATACATACCCAGGGAATCTGTCGTCGCGCCTCCTATGACCCTGCCTGAAGTGTCCATTACAGCCACGGTTACATATTGAAGAGCGTCACCTCCAGATTCAGAAAACACCGCGCCCTTGACAGAAGAATAATTTTGAGCCGCAACGCTGCATACGGACAACACGGCAGATAGAAGAAACAGAATCCGATTCATTATAAAATTATATTTGCAGTGTGTTACAATACTAACACACTGCAAATATAATGGTTTTTTATATAATAGCAAGTATTATAACAAGCTATTTGCTTATCAATCAAAAAGTCATCGTCATATCGGTAGGAACGCATATTATAAAATCCGCACGCCCGAGGTTTTCTTCGTCAAGCGAAATGATTTCATCCTGTCGTGCGCAGCATACTGTAACGATCTTCTTTCCAGGAAGATATTTTTCAAGATAAGGGATTATACCTCCACGCATATCTGAATGGAAATTCCCGTTATAATGAATAAAACGGCGGTCAAAGCTGCAGGCAATCGACCAGGCCATAGTGGCATCCTTGACAGCCTGCGCCTCGGCATAATGGCTCCTGCCCTGCCCTTCATCTCCCATCATCATCCTCATAAGCGAGAACATCTCGTCCGTCTCTTCATCATATTCAAAATCAATCGGAAGAGGGGCGATGAACTGTTTGTCTTCCTCCGGAAGCGAATCCAGGGCCTCCAGACCGTTGTCCTTCACGTATGCGGCATATCTGCGGGGCACGTTGGTGGCAACGAATTCAAGACCGTTGTCCTTTGCAAAAAACAGAAGAGGATAATAATCAGTCCAGTAATTGTCCCACAGGCGCGCCTTTTCCTCAAATTCATCTGAAGTGATTTCACGGGAAAGATACGCATCCACAAGATGCTGGTCGTCTGTCTCAAACATCTCAGCACCGAGCACAAGTCCGGCGGAATCAATATGATACAGAGCCTTTGTTATCTCAAACTCCATCCAGTGCGCAATCGGGCAGTTGTGCGTCTCACCGATAAATATGACTTCCGCTCCGGCAAGGCATTCAATCATTGCGGCATAGTCAGTCCCTTTGCCTTCAGAAGTAAAAATCCTGTATGCCGGAATGTCACCGGATACATTGCTCCCTGTCCAGCACGAAGACAGCACCAATACCAGCACAGCCGGAATGAACTTCATCAAATTCCATTTCATATCAAAAATCTTAAACTGTTGCTAAAAATCACCCAAAGACAGAATCATATATCTGTCGGTATCAAAACATCTGCAGAATTCCGCACGAAGCTCATCAGGAGTTATACTGTCAAGCACCTCTTCATACATATCCAGCTCGAGCAAAGTCTCATCGTTTTTCATCTGGCCGACAAGATATGTCTTCCAGTTGGCCGTAGAGTCCTCTTCAAGATGATTCCTTTTGTTTACAATAAAGATACGCTTCAGAGTATTCAGTTCCTTTTCCGAAACCCTGTTCTTCTGCAGGTCATCTATTATTGCGTCAAGCATACCGTGCACTCTGGCAGTATTCTTCCTGTCTACGGAAGCATTTATATCGATATAGAAAATCCTGTCCGGATTTGCCGTATAATAAAGGGATGCATACGGGGAATATACAAGAGACTCCTGTTCTCGGAGCACTGTCAGGAGACGGTTCCTGATAAGATTGTTCATCAGCTTGAGCTTCAGACCGGAACGCAAGGACGGCTCATATTGTCCGAACCGGATATAATCAAACATCGTCTGGGTCTCGTTGGCATTCGGGTACTCTATATGCCTTGTAGTCTCAGGCAAAGAGAAATGCGACGGTCCCATACGGTTAGGCTCCGGACCTCTGGACATGTCTCCGAATACAGGCACCGCTTCACGGATAATGTCCTCGACATCAAAGTCTCCGCATATCACACAGGTCATACCGTCCGGATTTGCAAAAAGCTCCTTATATACGGAAGCGACCATATCAAGATTCTTTCTCTTGAGGTCCTCTACGGTAGCCTGGGTACGACGCCCGTAAATCAGATTTCCCATCAGACTGTCTATCCGCATATTCAGCTGCCTCTGGACATCGTTTTTCAAAAGAAGGGAAAGGTAGGATTCGTTATCCTGTTCATATTCCTCCAGTTCGCTTTCCCTGATGGAGTCAAAAGACTCATAATCAAGCCTCGGCCTTAGCATACGTTCCTTCATGACATTCATCAGCAGACGCACCGACCCGGAAGGGGCGGAAGCGATCATACCGTGCCAGTAGGTCTCCATCGCCAGGATGATGCCGACTTCATTCTCCATAAGCATCTCAAAGTAGTCATCATCTTCCATCTTCTCTATGCCTGCCGCCTCCATGTGGCTGGCAAGACCGTCATACAGAGGAAAATCATCTTCCGGAATACGTGAAAGTCCTCCCGGAGCGAAAAGCTGCATCTGAATCTTGTTTTCCTCGTCTTCCGTAGGCCTCAGGACAAACCGGAAACCATTGTCCAGATATACGCTCGTAACTCCTATATTAGGATAATATATCCTTGACGTTATCATATTGCCGTCAAATTCCCTTTCCTGTACAAGGAAGTCCGGGATTTCAACAGAGCTTTCAGGCTCATCATCACGCTCCTCCACAAAAGCATAATGGTCACATTCCGTACATTTGCCCGTATTCCAGAGTCTGTCGGCATCGGCTACTGTCAACGCTGATGACATATTGGAGTTGAACCTGTATGCGACCAGACGTGTGTCCTCAGCCGCCTCAAGCCAAGCATTGAGAATCATCTGAAGGTCGGAAGAAGAGGTCGCAAGCACTTCCGCGCACAGGAACTCACACTGCTCAGGATCAGTCACATTTCTGTCATCAAGAATTGCGGTTTCGGCAATGTCGTCACAAATGACATACGAGTTCTGTCCACGGCGGCCTCCTATATGGTCCACGGACCTGCTGCGGACAATATCCATCTCACCTTCGCAGAACCCTTCATCGGCAAGACGGTACAGTTCAGCTACAGTCTCCACAAAATCTTCCTCCACGGCCTCTTCCGTACCTCCTGATACGGAGATGACAAAATGTTCCTTGTCGGCAAGATACCACGAGTTGGAGACAGACGCCGATTTACCGGACTTGTACAGACGGTTGGATATAGCCTGTATAAGCATCCGGCTTCGCTCCGCAAGCAAGGCATCCCCCAAAGTCCTTTTCATCACGGCCTTGTGAGGTATCATCATTTCAAACGATATTCTCCTGGAAAGAGTGTCGTCTACACATTTCACAGAAGAACCTTTTGCGTATGTAAGCGGATAATCCCGATATTCAGGAGAAGAAGTCGGTTTCAGAGGACCGAGCACTTTCCTTATCCTGCGCTGCGCGTCCTCAGTATCGATATCGCCGACGACCGCGACGGTAGCCTGACCGAGAGTGTACCATTTACGGTGAAAATCCTTCAACTTTTTGGGAGTCATCGAAGATATGTCCTCAGCCGTACCGAGCGGAATACCCTCGCCGTATTTGCCGTTCCCTATTTTCAGGTCATAGAATTCATCTCCGACATCATATCCTCTGAGCTCCTCCAGAATGATACCTTTCTCCCCTTCCACTTTCTTCGGATCAATCGTGATGTCAACAAGCCAGTCTTTCAATATAAGCAGGGCCTTGTCAAGATTTGCAATGTCATCGGACGGTATGGAGAACATATATATGGTCCTGTCATACCCTGTAAACGCATTTATGCTTATACCATACTGTGCACCGAGGGATTCAAGATAATCCACCAGCTCCCTTTTCGGGAAATGCCTGGTCCCTCCGAAAGCCATGTGCTCAAGAAAATGGGCCGCCCCGCGGTTGCTTTCATCCTCCAGCATCGAACCGGCCTTGAAAATCAGACGGCACTCTATCATCCTTGAAGGCGAACCGTTATGCGCGACGACATAGCTCAGCCCGTTGTCCAGCCTGTTTTCTATAATTCCGTCCTGAGGTATAATACAATCATTCCGGGACACGTTCTGCGCCCCGGAAATGACAGAAATCAATACAAGACCGACTACCGCCGGCAAAAGTCTTCTCAACATATAATCTCAAATATAGCGGAAAGATACAAAATTCTACGGATTATTTGTTCGGAGAATACGTAGCGACAACTTTTGACCAATAGTCATTGTCACCTGCAAAACAGAATGTGAATTTCAGCTCTGATGCCGATATTTCACCCTTTGCTTCCTCCCAGATACTGTCTTCATCCTCTTCTTCACCGTCTGCGATATTGGTGTAGTTGAGGTGGAAATCAGGATTTGCCGTCGCATCGTAGCTCCAGTCCTCATCCTTTACCAACACTCCGTCGGCAATGGCTTTCTTCTCCCTCTCGTATGCAGAAAAACTGAAGTCAAAAGGAACAACAAAAAGATCGGTATGATATGTTTCACCGTCAAACTCCTCATCGTATGACCTGTCGGCCACAATATCGATTGAAGTACCGTTGAGCTTCAGATTGTCAAGCGTCATGGAGAATGTTTCCTTGGATTCCTTGCTCCAGCCCAAAGTCTCCATCAGGGAAGTATATGAAACGACCACATCAGGATATTCCTCGCTATACCAGTATTCATCATTTCCCACAGTCCTGCCATAAAGGATTTTCTCCATCTTGTCCTGAATTCCCATCGGATTGGAAATCATCTTAAGGACAGGCATATCTGCTGTCGACTCCTCGGAAAGCACAATCACGGTCTTTCCAGCGATATCCTCAGCAACAGGGGCATAATCGCTGTCATACCCGTAATATCTGGCATTCACCGACACGAGTCCAAGGTATGAATGAAGGTCAATACCTGTCTTCTCCCTGTATGCAGCCACTATCTTTTCCTGCTCCTCGGTAAGTACCACGGAAGCCGCAGGATTTACAGTGAAATTGAAACCTCCCTGCAGCTTGACCCCTTCAGGAAGCACGGTGGACGGGTCCAGAACAAGGCTGTATGCCGCCGTTTCCTCCAATATCGACTTGTTGTTGGAGACTACGGTCAGCTTTCCTGTCCTTTCACCGGCCTTTATGGTCAAAGGGTTGTTGCCGAGGCTAAGAACCCCCTTGTCATCATTGACCGCAAAAACAAGAGTCAGATCCTCAGGCAAGGCAGTGGTAAGCATAACATCCACAACCATAGGTTCCGTTACAGGCTCATACATTATAGAGCTTCCCGCAGTCGAAAGGATAATATAATTGGTCCCTTCATAACCGTCGTTCCCTGGTTTTTCGCAAGACGCAAGACCTGCCGCCAATACTGTCAAGGCACAGGCCCAAAGCATAAATTTTCTCATAATCATATCTGTTAAATTGTTTGGATATTTTTGTCAATATTTCATCAGTCCACAGTCTGTTTTGGCCATCCCGGATTGATATTCACGATCTTGTCATTATATCTGTATTCTGAAGCAGGTATAGGGAACAGCCACCTGTAATCATCCGGAGCCACTGATGTGGAATTCCCGGCAGAACCGTATCTGACAAGAGGTTTTCCAAGACGCTTCAGATCAAACAGGCGTATCCCTTCACCGACAAACTCCTTCTGCTTTTCCAGTAGAATGGCCAGAACCAGAGGCTCTCCGGAAAGCCCTTCATCCAGAAGCACGGCATTCCGCGCACCAAGGTACCTGTTCATCAGTGCTATCGCCTCACTTGGCCTGCCGTCACGTGCGTATGCTTCCGCGACCGTAAAGCACACGCCGGAATACCTTATCGTATTGATATATCTGACATCAGTATTTTCATAATACATCCTGTTGTATTTTCCGAGGTTTATGACTCCTTCCTGAGGTCCGGCATATTCACACCATACCTTACGGACATCCCCTTCATCATATATTACATGGCTGTTCAAGGCAAAGTAGTCCCCTTTGTCCCTGTCATAGTTCAAACCGACATAAAATGTATTGAAGATATAAGGGGCAAACAGTCTTTCACGGCTGTCATTCCCGCTCCACAGATTGTCATAATCAGTTGGAGTCCAACGTCCCTCTGCATCTTCAAGCAAAGGCAGACCGATTCTTACAGCCTCTTTGTAGTCATGTCTGTAGAGTTCCAGCTCGGCACGCAGCGCATTTACCGCCGAGGAAGACAAATAATACACAGATGTGCCATCATTCTCTACCGATGCAGCTTCGGAAAGCAGAGCGTCTATTTCATTTACGCAGTCTTTCATTGATGAACGCGGAAGGAAATCCAGTTCAAGACGGTTCTTCAGAATTATCCCGTCCGCATCGGCATTTCCTTCAGACCAGACAGGCCCGTACAGCCTCAGAAGATCAAAATAGCAGATGGCCTTCAAAGTCTTCGCTTCGCTCCTTATCTTTTCTATCTCCAACGCTTCACTTTCGTCCTTCGGCACCACATTGTCCAGACGGGGAAGCAGCGCGTTGACATAAGCTACTGTCAGATAATATGAATTCCATACCTGTGAGGAAAGGTCATCTATAGCCTTTTCCTGCCATCTGTACAGATTTGACAGATCCGCGGCTTTGGATGCGTAGGATGTAGGAACGAAATCATCGCTCAGAATGGAAAACTCCATCTGGAAACGCGGTATTGAATTGTATGCGGACGCAAGCAGCTCCCTTGCCGTAGCGACAGTAGTTATCGCATACGGATCTGAAAACTGCGACTCCAGCTTTATGTCAAGACATCCCGGCAAAACCGCCAAGGACAACATTACATATATTATAGACTTTCTCATAGCAACTTCATTTTAATGACCTATTACATTTCCGCACGCATATCAGAATGACAGGCTGAGACTCAATGTCAGCACAGGCTGCTGCGCCCCCACAAGCGAACCGGACTCGGGGTCGGATTCCTTGTATCTTGTAACCGTAAACAGGTTGGAGGCCTGGAATGCGACATTTCCGTATTTGAAGAAATTACCAAGCTTCTGCATCAGATGCTGTGAAAACCTGTAGCGTACAGACAGCATAGACAGCCTGAGGTAGTCGCTGCTTCCTATGGACCGGCTGTTTGGATAGAGAGTCAGATTTTCAATCGCAGCGGAAGAATAGAACGGAGTATGATATATCTTGTTCTGGTCACCTTTCTCAAACCACATATTCTGGACCTGTCCGCGCACTGCATTCTTGTTGGCGTCATCATTGTCCCTCACATACGTATATCCGTATGCCTTGACTCCCCCGAGCACATAATAGAAATCAGCGTCAAACTCAAAATTCTTATATGTAAAGCTCAGATTGAACGTACCGCTGAACGGAGGCACAGAATGTCCGAGAGCTACCATATCCTCCCTTTTCAATGTCCCTGTCGCAGGTATTTCACTCCCGTCGGCACCTTTGAACACCGGAAGTCCAGTCATCGGGTCAAGCCCCAAAGACACAGGTCCATAAAGTACGTCATACGCCTTCCCGACCTCAAAATCAGGTATTTTGGAATATTCACTCGTATAAAGGCGGTCTCCGTCATACAGGTCGATGACCTTGTTGCGGTTATATGCCAAAGAGAACCTCAGGTTCAATCTGCAGTCTTCCGTATTCACTATCCTGGCCGATATGGCAGTCTCTATACCGGAATTGCTGAGGATTCCTATATTGCGCCTCATAGTCATAAAGCCGTTGGAAGAAGGGATAGGAACATCCAGAAGGGCGTCCTCCGTCACCCTGTTGTAGTATCCGACATCCAATGAAACCCTGTTCCACAATCCCAGTGAAATTCCCGCCTCGGCGGATACGGTCTGCTCCGGTTTCAGCCGGTCATTGTACAAGGCCATCAGCTCCAGCAGCCTGCGGTCCCCATAGCTGTCTTCAAGATACTGGAAGGTAGCGACCGCAAGAGCAGGAGAAACCCCTGCCAGGCTTGCCGTGCGTCCGTATGAAGCCTTAAGTCTGAGCGCGGATATCGGCTCCCAGTCCTTGAAATACGACTTTATGCTCCATCCGGCACCTACAGCCCAGGCTGCATTCCACCTTTTGTCCTTGGGAAGTATCGAAGAGGCGTCCGCCTTGTATGTTCCGAATATATCGTATGTATCGTCAAAACAATAACCGGCAAGGACACCGACACCGACCTGAGCGGTCTTCTCCTTAAGATTCGATGTGCTTACCTTACGGTTGCCTTCTATCGACTGGTTGATTGCTGAAGCCGTATTGAGCAGGCCGACACCATATCCGGTAATCGACATATTGTCCGTAGCGTCCCAATAATAGTCCGTATTGGCACCGAGGGTGACGTCGTGTTTTCCGAAAGTCCTGTTCCAGTTGACACGCACATTCGTCGTCACGTTGGTAAGAGTATTCTTTGCACGCGAAAGTTTTCCGCGCTCTATCTCGGGAGCACCGCTCCTCTGCTCCTCCCAGGCAGTGGAAGGAGTGAAATCCTGCGACTCGGAAAGCACCATATCAAGTCCGACGACTCCGGCTACCGTAAGCCCTGTGACAGGTTCCCAGTTCAGGCTTCCAGTCGCACCGAATCTCTTTTCGGAAGAAGTCCTCTCAAACTGATAGAAAAGATCATCATAAGTACGGTTGGGATAAGACCACAGTTCACCGCTGTCCGGACTTTCATAAGGGTTCAGGTCATATACCAATGTCGTAGGAGAATAGCTTGAACTGTTGGGGCTGTTTGCCTTTGAATATCCTCCGTTGACGCTCAGTGACACATATCCTTTCTTGCCAAGGGCCTGGTCAAGACTTATCCTTCCAGTAAACCGGCTGACATCATTTCCAGGAATCTGGCCTCCCTGATAGCTGTAGTTGGCGGATGCATAATAGGAAGTCTTGCTGTTTCCTCCCCTTACGCTGAGGTTGTGCCTCTGATAGAAATCATTACGGAGCAATTCCTTGAACCAGTCCGTATTCGTTTTTCTCAACTCGTCCAGCTTCGCCTTGCCGTCAGCTATCATCCGCTCCAGGTCAGGAGAATTGGCATAATACCTCTTATAATAGTCCTCACTGTAGAAATATCCCGGAGCATTTACATTCTGGAGCCTGCGCTCAAGTTCAAGCTTCTCATCAGTATCCATCATAAGCACGCCACGGCGTCCGCGCAAAGTAACTCCTCCGTTGAAGCTGTATGTGACCATAGTCTCACCGTTGGTACCTCGTACGGAAGTGATCTCGATTACTCCATTGGCCGCTTTAGTACCATACAGGGCGCAGGCTACGGCATCCTTGAGAATCTTTATGTCCGCGATGTCAAGAGGGTTGAGAGTCATGAATGCGTCTGAAGAAATCACCTGTCCGTCAAGAACGTACAAAGGTTCATTAGCTGCATCCCCCTCCCGGAACGAAGAATTGCCCCTGACACGGATTTCAGGTTTGGATCCAAGGTCTCCCCTGTTAGTCACGACAAGTCCGGGAGCTGCTCCTTGAAGAGCTACGGACATATCAACGACAGGCTTGTCCTGAAGCCTTTTCACGTCCACCGTACTTATGACGCCCGATTTGGAGCGGATATCCACGTCATTGATGTTCTGCTTGCCCATCACGATGGCACCCTCCATCATATTCGAATCGTCTTCAAGAATGATATCAATCTCCTTCTGCCCGGTATAGGCCACAGTATAAGGTTTCATACCGAGAAAAGAAGCCTCGATGAAAATCTCCTTGATATCCGGAAGCACAAGAAAATAATAACCGTTCACATCGGCGGACGTACCGTTCTTTATATCACCCCTGACATAGACATTGGCACCGGCAAGCGGTTCTCCATTGCTGTCAGTAACACGTCCTGCGACCACCGGCCGGCCGGAATCCTGGGCACAGACCGGCACATTTGCCCAAAAGCACACGAATGCCGCAATCAGCGGCAATAATTTCTTCATCGATCAAATCGTTTTATATTACAACAAAGTCAAAGCGCATCAGCCAAGATTCTCTCCAGACCTGGCATATCGGGGGAACACACTCTAACCTGACAAACAACGCAACTGCCCGAATCCGGACAGTTGCGAGCACTAAGTTATGATTAATTATTTATTTGTCCAATTTTTCGGGGAAAATATGGCTTTATTTCAGATTTCTCAACAGCCATGCGGCTGCGTATGAGCAGCTGGCCTTAAGGGACAGCCCCATAGCTTCAGCGTATGAATATGCGGCCTCAACCAATTCTCCCGCGATACCGCGCCCTCCTATTTCCTTAGGCACAAACGTATGGATGACATCGAATGCCCCATCATGTACAGTATATTCAACGTATGCGTCAAAACCGTCTTCTGTCACGGTAAAAAGCCGTTTTTCCGGCTGATGAATGATATCTCTTGTCATAATCCCTATTTTTTGAATGTTTCATAAACGTATGACACTCCACCGCAAAGGACCATCGTGACGGCCTGCGACTCGTGGGAAAGTGTCGCGAATATGATACCTGATTCAAACGGGATGCCATATATTGTGGACAAAGCGAGAGACACTATAAAATGGAAGGCGCCGAAACCTCCGGGCACAGGGACAAGCCATCCCAGGCTCCCTGCTACCATAAGAAAAAGCGCGTCTACCGCATTCAGTCCGTCAAGCTCAGGCAAGGCGCACATAGTAGATATGCTCATCAGCCAATACAGTCCCCATATAGCCAGCGTGTACGCAAAGAATTTCCATTTGTCCTTCATCTTCAGACAGCTGCCGAACCCATAGAGCAGTCCACGGAAAACACCGTATATCTTTGCGGCGACAGCATTCCTGTCCCTGAACGAGGCAACCGCCCATACGCACGCACCGGCCGCTGCCGCGACAGCCGCAACAATCCACCACAGGCTGAAGGAAAGATTATCGGAAACCGGCGTCCACATCCTGTCGACGAAGAACGCCCCGAACTTCTCCCACCTGAAAAGAAGAAGAGTGACAAGCACCGCAAGCATGGACAGCATATCCCAGCCCCTCTCAAGCACCACAGTCCCGAGCACCTTGTCGTATGATGCAGAATTGTCACGGGAGTTTTTCGACACGATTCCGCACCTGACGAATTCACCTATCTTTGGAAACACGAAATTGGCTATATATCCTATATTGACCGCATTGAATGTCGTAAGACGTCTTACATCCGCGTCTATCGGCAGCAGCAGCCCTCTCCACCGCAGTCCACGGAACCAGAATGCCGCAATGCCGGCAGCCATAGATACCAGTATGAACTCCCATCTGCACGCCCGCAGACCTGCAAGGAAATCGGACCATTTGACACCCCTGAACGAAAAAAACAGCAGTATGCAGGCCAGAGCCAGCGAAACCGTGTACCACAAAATCTTTTTTACCTTCTCTTTCATCGCTGCAAATTTATATTTTTTTTGCAAATTGCAGGCGCGCTCCACAGACCGTGCTGTAATATCGCGAATTCTGATTATCTTTGCCCGCATCGTTCCGATACCATCGGAAAATTATCCGTACATTTTAACTGATTTATCTTTGTATGAAATCTATATTAGGAATGGGGAACGCGCTGACGGACATTCTTGCGGTTCTTCCTGACGACAGTCTGCTCAAGGAATTCCATCTGCCGCGCGGCAGTATGCAGCACGTTGATATGGAAACAGGAGACAAGATCTGGCAGACTCTCAAGCAGATGGGCGTACAATATGTAGCCGGAGGCTCCGCAGCCAACACTATCACAGGCACGGCCATTTTCGGTATGGAATCCGGTTTCATCGGCAAAGTGGGAGATGATGAGCTCGGACACCTGTTCAGAAGCGACCAGGAGCAATACGGCATACAGTCCAACCTTATGAAAGGCGTAAATTCGTCAGGACGTGCGATGGTGTTCATCACGGCCCCTAATGCAGAAAGGACATTTGCAGTCTATCTCGGTGCGGCTCTCGAGCTTGTTCCTGAAGATCTCAAGCCTGAGCATTTCAAAGGATATGACTATTTTCATATCGAAGGCTATCTTGTGCAGAACCAGCAGCTTATACGCCGTGCAGTCGAAATGGCGAAGAATGCCGGATGCATCATTTCAATCGATATGGCATCCTACAATGTCGTCGAATCCAACGATGCATTCCTTCACGACATCGTGGACAAATATGTGGATATAGTATTCGCGAACGAGACTGAAGCAAAGGCATTTACCAAGATGGAACCGCGCGAGGCGCTTGATGAACTGGCCAGGCATTGCGAGATAGCCGTGGTAAAGGTCGGAAAGGACGGTTCCATGCTGAAAAGCGGTGACGAATACCACTATATCCCGGCCTGGCCGGCTGCCACAATCGATGCAACGGGAGCAGGAGACACATACGCCGCAGGATTCCTATACGCTCACTCTTTGGGAATGCCGCTGAAAGTATGCGGCGAGATCGGGTCCATAATAGCGGCCAAAGTAGTCGAGGTCATAGGTACGAAAATTGATATACCGCGCTGGAAGTCGGCGAAAGCTGAGATCAGAGAACTTATAGCAGCTAATACAAAAAAATAGAGAATGTGCAGGAATTTTTTCAGACGGAAAAGACTAAAGAAGGACTCATTCAAGGACAGGACAGGCTTTGTCGCCCTGAAGGATATCCATACTGTCGCGGCCGTGATGGACGCCGGTATTCCCGAATTTGAAAAATGCAGGAAAAATCTGGAAAAATTCTGCCGTGACCACAATATCTCCCTCACACTGCTGTACGTTGATATGCGCAAATTCAAGAAAGACGTACAGATGGTGACAGAGCTTCAGGAGACGGTCATAAGGAAAGACCTCAACTGGACAGGGCGTCCGGACGCATCCAAGACATCCGCCGTCCTTTCAAAGACGTACGATCTGTATATCTGTCTGGTGGACAGTGATTCATATTGCATAGAATATATATCCAAGTGCGCAAGGGCAAGGTTCAAGATAGGATGGAAAGCTTTCAAAGGCGATCCGTATGACTTCGTTGTCAGCTCGTCTTCTGACGGCAGCAGCCGTGCTGACACAGTCAACGACATATTCGGCACAATCAAAGAATTTCTCACAAAAATAGGATGAAAAATTACACCAAGTACCTTATGGTCACCGTCAAAGGAGCCTGTATGGGAGCCGCTGACGTAATCCCCGGAGTGTCCGGAGGGACAATCGCATTTATGACAGGCATCTATGAGGAGCTTATCGGATCGATCAATGCGATAGACACATACGCTGTAAAGATGCTTTTTACAGGCAGACTGAAAGCTTTCTGGAAACATATAAACGGGAATTTCCTTGTATGCGTATTTGCCGGAATCCTGCTGAGCGTACTGTCTCTCGCGAAACTTATGCAGTTCCTGCTGTCAACATATCCTATCCATACCTGGGCTTTCTTTTTCGGGCTTATCGTAGCCTCTTCAATCTTTATCCTGCGCGGAGTAAAGGACTGGAATTTCAAAGATGTCATCTTCCTTGCGGCAGGTACGGTGCTCGGGATTGTCGTCTGCACACTTTCGCCGACACAGACTCCGGACGGACTTTGGTTCATATTCCTCAGCGGATCCATTGCAATATGCGCAATGATACTTCCGGGAATATCAGGGAGCTTCATCCTCCTGATCCTCGGGAAGTATGAATACATAATGAATGCGATTGTGGATATGGACATCGCTGTGCTTGCCGTCTTCGCGACAGGAGCGGCAGCAGGAATACTTGCGTTTTCAAAATTCCTGCATTGGCTGCTCGCACGGTATCACAGGCAGACTCTTGTCGTATTGGCCGGATTCATAATCGGTTCACTGGTGAAAGTCTGGCCGTGGAGCAATATGGAAGCTATCGTGCGCTCACAGTTTTCAATTCCTGAGGGAATGCCCGGAACGGATGTAATCAGTGAAGCTATGGCCGAATATACCGGACTCATAGACTATCACATTGCCGGGGCAATATGCTTCGCCATAATCGGATTCGCTCTTGTCACCGGAATAGAAATGGCCGGAAAAGCCCTGAAAAGCAACGCACGTGGGTGATTTTACTGCATATCATCAAATGTGCTGTCTGAAAGTTTTCCGGCGAAGATACGGGCGGCATAGCATTCCGGAATAAAGATCTTGTCTATGTCCATCGCCTTCAATATCGATTCGTGCATCCTGTCAAGAGCTCTCGAATAGATCTTCTTTACAGACAAGGCTTTCAATGAAGCGACGGCTCTCAACGAGTGTTCCATACTCTGCCCGACGGCAACAATCACACAGTCCATTTCATCCAATGGCAGAGCCTGCAGTGCAGTCTGCTCCGTCGCATCCATAATATATGCGACTGAGATACGGTCCTTTATTTCTTCAATGCGATGCCTGTCGAGATCCACTCCTATCACATCGTGTCCCCTGTCGGTAAGTTCTTCAGCCAGTGTACGGCCGAAATTCCCCAATCCTATTATCAAAAATTTCATATAATACAGTATATCAGTTTATTATCACATCACCTTCAGGAAGCCTGTATTTAGGTTCTTCCGTATGAGGTATAAGGCTCATAAGCACGGTTACAAGTCCGACACGCCCGATGAACATCAAAACGGATACCGTCACCTTGCTTGAGTCCGAAAGCAACGGGGTGACATTCAGGCTTGAACCTACCGTTGAAAATGCGGATACAGTCTCAAACAGCAATGCTTCCGGCTCCAGTCCGGGCTCCATTACAACGAGCGCGACGAAAAACACAAGTATCGTAACCACAGATCCGAAAACGACTGCGGATGCCCTCCGGACAGAACCGTGTGAAATCTCACGTTTGAACAGGACCACATTGCTCCTGCCCTTCACAATGGAGATCAGATTGGCCACCGAGACAGCCAGAGTATTCACCTTTATACCTCCTGCAGTGGACTGCGACGCGCCTCCGATCCACATCAGTACAGTATATACGATGATGGTCAGGAAAGACATCATCGTAAGGTCCACACTGTTGAATCCGGCAGTCCTCGGAGAGACCGAATTGAACAGGGAGTGGACTATCTTGGCCTGCCAGGACATACCGGCAAGGGCTCCGTTCCATTCAACGGCTGCAATGGAGGCTGTTCCGGCAGCAATAAGGACAGCTGTGGTGACAATCACTATCTTGGTATTGATATTGGCAATATGGATATACCTCCCCCTTAAGTTCTTTTTCCCCGAAAGTTTATCTGCCGCGGCCCTTAGATAATATGCGAGGGTTTCCTTGAGATTCATCAGAATAGGAAATCCGATTCCTCCGGATACGATAAGGACCGTTATTATAATATAGAATCCGTTATGGGTGCCGTCCAGAAGCAGAGGGTTCCCGAGATTGCCGGACAATATGGAAAACCCGGCATTGCAGAAGGCGGATACGGAATGGAATACCGAGAAAAATATTTCCTGGGGCAATGTCATATCCATAGTGGAATGTATGCTCAGCCATATCAGCACAGCCCCTGCCGTCTCTATGACAAAGGTGAATCCAAGGATGTACAACAATGTGGATATCAGGGAGCGGAATGTATCAGAACCGACCATATCACGCAAGGCAATCTGGTTGAAGAGGCCTGTCCCTCCCATAAATGACACCGCAAAGAAGCTCGTGATCGTCATTACTCCCAAACCTCCCGTCTGGATGAGCAGGGCGATGACAATCTGCCCTTCAAGCGAAAAGGTCCGCGCGATGTCGACTGTGGACAATCCTGTCACACACACTGCGCTCGTGGAGATGAAAATGGCATCCGCCAAAGGAAGACGTACGTTTTCAAGCGTAGACCTCGGCAGCAGCAGGAGCAGAGCCCCGAAGAAGATGATGACGGCAAAGCAGGTCGCCATCAGCAGAGCCGGATTCGTCTTCTTGTTGATGAAGTTGACCACACTTTTAGAGACCTCCAGCACAGAGAACAGCCCGAGTATCGCTATCATGAAATATTTCCCTGAAAGCAAGGTCCACAAATCGGAAATCCATTGTACGGAACCGGCGAATGCAAAGAACTTGGGCAACGATGACAGGAAGAGCAGAAGGCCCAATGTGGCAGTCAGGGCCACGGTACGCCTCGTTATCCTTTTCCATTGGAAAAACAGCTTGATACAGAATGTCGAGAAATAAAAGTACCAGGCACCCTGATAAATGTCCAATATGACAGACATTTCCTTGCTGTCAAGCACAAATCCATAATCGACGACGATGGCTCCAATAGTAGTCACCGCCACACAGGCTGTAAGCAACCTCCACAACAAAGTCAGCCTTGCAGCCGTTTCAGGCGAAATCCTGTCCGATATATTCTTTTTCATTATTCTCATTGGCAATCAACCAGACAGGCAATACAATTTTCCTGCCTTTGTGTATATGGTCCGTATAGAATTGCAGAAATGCAATATTGGTTCAAAATGACAAGAAAGGACAATTGATATATCATAAAATTTTGTCATTCTAAATTAAAAACATATCTTTGCATCCGCTTTCGCACAATTTTATTGCGCATAAGCGGAAATGACGGATCGGTTCGGTAGCTCAGTTGGATAGAGCAACAGCCTTCTAAGCTGTGGGTCTTGGGTTCGAATCCCAACCGAATCACCACTAAAATAAGCCAAATTGCTATTCATCAGCAGTTTGGCTTATTTCTTTTCAACATTTTGTCAAAGAAGCTGCGATGTCAACATCTTGGCGTGGCAGCATATGGCAATTGGGATTATGATTCTTTGCCTCCGAGTCGCTTTCTTTCCGCTTCAAAGGCGTCAAGGAAGTGGATTTCTACCGTAGATAGTTGGTATTGGGTACGCTCGCGGAATTTATCATACTCCTCATTGGCTTTCATTTTGGCTACTTCAGCAGATATGCTTCCGGCATGGTTCAATAATTCTTTACCAGACAGCTTAAGGAAGTCATCGAGTTTCTGAATCCAGTCTTTCATATACATTGGGACGTGGCCCTTGGCTTGCAACTCTGCAAAGTCAAGATACAGGTTGACAATACGGTTCAGCATATCGACTTCTTCTTCCGAAAGATAATTCTTCGCAATCTCAGCCTCATGTTTCGTAGGCATAGCTCCCCGCCACGTTGTTAGACCCATGAAATCCTTTTCGGCATCGGCACGGTCATAGATAACCTCTGCGGCAGTATGTCCGTGGGCGGCAAAGTGCATCTTGTTCTGCACTGTCTTAAAGAACTGTTGAGTTATAGAAGTGCGAGGGTCATAGTCGATGCTAAGGGCATAAATCTCCAGCACCTTACGATAGAACACCTTCTCAGAACTACGAATATCGCGGATGCGGGTCAATAGTTCATCGAAATAATTCCCTTGTCCAGCGTTTTTGAGCAAATCGTCGTTAAGGACGAATCCCTTAATCATATACTCTTTCAGCACTTGCGTAGCCCACTGCCTGAACTGCACTCCACGATGCGAGTTGACACGATACCCCACGCTGATAATCATATCAAGGTTATAAATGGGAATCTTACGCTCAACCTGACGTTTACCCTCCGTTTGAACTTGTGCAAAAAATGCACAAGTTGATTCGGCGGTCAACTCACCGTCATCATAGATTCTTTTGATATGTCGTTGTATAGTTGAGCGGTCGCGTTGAAACAGTTCCGCCATCTGGTCGGCAGTGAGCCAGACAGTCTCATTGGCAAGCCGAACCTCAATCTTCGTCTCGCCTCCCTGCGTCTGAAAAAGTATTATTTGTCCGTTATCCATATTAAACAAATTAGCAGTAATGAAAAACTACACCTAAACATACTCTATAAGTCTTCGTTGATTAACTCTTTATGCGTTTCAATTCTTCAAACTTGTCATCAATCAACCTTATGACATCTCCCTTTTTGGTTATATTAAGCGTATTTGCTATCAATGTGGTCTGAAAATGCTTCAGCTTTTTATATGCCGAATCAACAATATCCACAGAGATATCCAATGAATTAACATTATATTCAATTGATAGAATCTCTTCAAGTTGGCTGTACTCATATTCAAGATTAGTATCAATTTTTGCTTGAACAGACCCTTGGTCTTCAAACTCAATGGCTTTATAACCATTCATTTCAAATATAGACCAAAAGTTGCGAACTCTCTTGATATTCGTCAAACCGTCTAATTTTTCATCAAATATAAAATATCTAATCTTTTCAGGAGTCACGAAAATTTGTCTCCAAAAAGGGTCACAGGTAATACTGTTCCAATCCGGGGAAGATGAAGTTCCTCCGAGAAAGACAAAATCAGCTATGAATTCATCTGGTTTATTTTCAATGGTATTGAAGACCATTTCACACGCTTCTGCGTCAAGAGTAACCTTTCTACTATCTGGATCAATTGATGATATACAAGCTCTAAGAATATTATTATGCAAAGCAGTATAACCCGGCTTATTCTTAATTAAGTTTTGGAGCGAATTTTTAAGGATATCCAGCAATTCGCTTTCTGTGAAAATAAGTTCCGATCTTAACCCTCCACTCTTATATGCCCAAAGTTGCAGACTCGCAATTTCATATGGATACTCATCATTATCACCTGTTAGTTTACTTGACAATGTGGATCTATATTCTTTTTGTGATATTTTGAATTTATCGCATAATTTCTCCGCCACTCTTTTTTCAAGCAAAACGCCAACATTTATCGTTGAGTTGAATGTTTCATTGTAATGCACAGAAAGATAGGTGTATATATCAATATACCTGCATACCGCATCCCAGTTTTGCAATGACAACGAATTGAGAGAATCAAGATATTTACTAAGCTCATTCCACTCTTTATTTTCTAAAATTTCTTTGATTATAGATTTATAATCTCTTCCAATCTCAAACATTGAGTTTAATCGTTCGATGCTAAGATGTTCAAATAGATGCTCATGAAAGTATATAGAAAATCCACCTATCGAATTAATGGAACGGTATGAATTATGGCCATCAGCAGGAAATAAGACTTTTAAAATTTCTTGAGATTTATACTGATTTTCAAGTCCATCAATAGTAATTTTCTGCTCAAAATTTGTTTCACTATCCTTATGAGAATTTTGTTCATACAAAGCCCTATGTTCCTCCGGGTATCTATATCTTACCAATTCAATAAGCAAGAAGTCTCGTATTTTCACATCTTTATATATTTTACCAAGCGATGGTTTCACTAAGTTTATATATCTTTTTACGTCTCGCAGATTTTTAAGATAAGATGTGAAAAATGAAGCGTTTGCCATTATTGATTTTTTAATCTCCACTTCTTCCTCATTTTTTAAATTAAGACCACTTATTAAATTTGGTATTAGGTATTTTAGTAGTAATTGTGAAGATCGTAATGGCAAAGGTCGCTCCCAAGTGAAGAATTTATCAGAATAGATAATCTGTTCATCATATGATGTTAATTGTGAGTTAATGCGTTTCTTATCGTAGGCGCTAATAAAGATTAAATTATTGAAATCCGCATTTCCATCGATTAATTTGAACACTTCAATAATCTCATTTGTCATAAGACGATCTAGATCTTCAATAATAACAATAATGCGTTTTTTCAAACGCATTATCGCTTCATTAATTCGTTTTTTTTCGTCAGATCGGTTAAATAATTTCGAAGTCTGAAACAACGCAGACAAATATTTATTTTCAGTCATTACATCAATTACCCTAAGATAATCATTGAATGAATGCTTAAATCTAGCATCGTATTTACTTAGTTCCAAAAATAAATTCTTGAAGAAAGCAGACTGAATTGTATCATTATTTGAATAGCGTGGGTTGAATCGGATTACTATAAACTGATCTTTATTCTGAAGGAATTTTTCCTCTATGAGATTTATAAATGAGGATTTTCCATCTCCCCATCTAGCATTTATACCAATACTTAATGCCGATGCGGTATGACGGTTTATAATGCGTTGATACAACGTATCAACTTCATCACCAAATTCAAGGATATCATCCTCTCTATTAGAAATAGGAATATCCTCTAATAGTGGAATAATATCTTCATTTTGCATTTTATTTGTGGTCGGTTCTTTTATCTCTATCAAGTCAATCAAAAGAGACACTATACCAAACAGAAATAACCCACCAAAGAAAATATCTGAAAATCCTATATGAATAATATCTGATCTGATTATTACATAATCAGATGTAAATAGTCTATAATACCAATAAATTGAAGCTATATTAATGCTACTTAATACATAGAATGGGTTAACATAGTAGAAATGTTTAAATTTCTCACACCAAAATACTATCATCGGCAAACACAACGCAATGAAAAGTATGGAGGAGACAACGCCTTCATTCACCACTGAAAGAATTGGTAAAATATATGTATCAAACCACTCCATTATTTCTGTATTTAAAGCTATAAACAGAAATAATAAAAGGAGTTGAATTATTAAGGCTTTTATCCACTCAGTCTTCATAAGTAATGTGTATTGTCCTGATATCGGTTGACCATATGGTTGCAAATGTACCATATTTCATCGTTGTAAGCAATAAGTTCAATATGCCGCGGCTTTGTCTGCTGCTTCTGTCTATATCACTGTAGTAGTTCCTCCACTTCCTGACAGACGGTCCTTTCATCATCCTTGACTCTACAAGATACACTCATATGCTGTCACATATTATTGTAGGTATTGATGCCCCTATCTTCTTCTCTCTTTCGTCAAAGATATCTGTTTTCCCTAACCCAAAGTCCTCAGCAAGCGACAGGACACGGGAATGGCTGAGAACTGTGAGGGCTATAATACGGACCTGTTTGTAGACTTCCATTAAAAATAATTTTTATGGTAAACTTTTTAGTTTCCGCAACTATACTATCCGTATTAGAAAATTAGCTGTATCTATACACCTATAATTTGCCACAAGTATTCGTAAAACTATACTTGTGGCAAATTATAATCATTATTTCTATTTCTTGTTTTCCAGAATATTGACAAGATTACGCTTCATATCTATGTCAATAGTGGGTAAAAGTTCGGCTACCTTCGACGTGACCGGTGAGGGCTGAGATAAGATTCGGGGGCCTTGACCAGTTTGTAGATATAACGAAGGTACAGTGTTCTAATCCATTATTTTATCCGGACTATAAATGATGCCGTCAAGAGCATTTTTGCCTTCAAGGTCGGTCAGGACAAATGTGAACATCCATTGGTTCAGACGGATATCCGGCTGATTGCAGTATGGCAATTTGAGAAGAATCTTGTTCCAGCCTTGTTTCAACTTGATTTGTGCCGGTTCACGTGCGGTGAAGTTCTGGTTACCCAACAGATCCTCACGTCCCACTGTTCCGGGATTGGTGGAACCGGTCCATACAGGCGGTGCAATACGTTCGTCATTAACCCAGATATCGGAGCCTTTCCGGTCCCATGTTCCGGGAAGCGGTGCAGGATAGACCTCGCTGCGGCCATAGGTCTGGAACTCTATGAAAGCACCTGCCGTCTGCTCTATAGGAGAATAGACATACGTGTAGGCATAGCTGGTCATATTGTCAGCAGGCTTATAGTTGAACAGGGCTTTCACCTTGTCTCCCCAGCTGTGGTAAAGATAAACAGCTGCACCTGCGGCACTTACCGTGCCGTAAGTCTTTCCGTTGTATTCATAGGACAATGCCGGTTCAGACGTTTCAGGCGGAAATACCATATCCGTCTCTTCAGAGTTGCGTGGCATAGGCTCCACAACGCGCCACCTGACATTTGTTTGGCGCACATACGGGACAGGCTCATCTTTTAAAAGACTGTTCCTATAATAGAGGAAACGCTGCTCCCAGTCTGCAAACTCATCAAATTCAGGGCCTTCCACAGGAAGCATCGCACCGCCCTGCTCTATATATTGTTCACGACCGCCTACCCAAGTGCGTTCACTGTTGACAAGAACGAACGTGTAGAAACCGTTTTGCTTAATGATGTCCTCCTCTGTTGCCATCCTGCGGTCATTCCAGAAGGCCGATATGGCCCCCACTATGTCGCTTGTGCCCTGTTTTTCGTGATAAACCGTACTTCGGAACAGTCCGACCGGATCAGCAAACAGATCATTGAGATTAGCGTAATTATAACGAGTATCTATATTGGGCATACCGGCAACTGCTTTGCCGGTCGGATGCCAAGTAGTGGTCAGGTCGAAACCGGTCTGGTCCGTGATGGTAAAATTGGTGATAGGATTCCAGACAACCACCTTACGCTGCAGATTGTTCTGGACGTAGGATGTCATTATCTGAAGGAAGCCGGGATAAGTCAGCGCAACTTCATCGGCCCCGATATGGATGTAAGGAGCATCGGGGAAAGTGGCGGCAAGCTGCCTGAGAGCCTCCTTCAGCACAACGACTCCTTTATCAGTCTGCATAGAATATCCCATAGCACGGGTAAATGCCTCGGAATGACCCGGCATATCAATTTCGGGTATGATTGTCACTCCACGGTCAGCAGCATAGCGTGCCAGGGCAGAGCATTGCTCCTGGGTATAATACTTACCCTGTAAACGTGTCATACTGGCATCAGAAGTCAGCTGCGGATAGTCCTTTACCTCAAAGCGCCATGCCTGATTCTCCGTCAAGTGCCAATGAAAGGTATTTATTTTGAAGCGTGCCAACAAGTCGATGTGGCGCAACAAGGTCTCATATTCTATGAAAGAACGTCCCACGTCGTGCATATAACCCCTGACTTTGAATGCAGGCCAGTCTTTGATTTCGACACAAGGCAGCGAACCGTCGCGCTCCAAAGACAATTGGTAAATGGTCTGTGCGGCACGGATGACACCAGTCTGGCTGACAGCTTTGATTACGATTCCTTCGGGAGTGATGGACAGTGTGTATTCCTCATTTGGCCAGTCGACAAAATCATGGCGGAAAGCTCCGGGGATTTCATCAACGTACTCTACAGTGACTGGAATACCTGCAGCTTCCCCTTTTCGGGTCAGCGAAGCTCCACAATCATTCAGATAGAGAACGAGTGCAGGCGTCTGACGCAAGTCGTTTATAGTCAACGGTGACGAGAGCGACAAAATGCCGTCACCAACTGTCAGTTCCTTAACTTTGGGCATCAGATGCCCCACATCGGCCCTGGCCACTGTTGTAAATGCAATACATACAACACCTGCGACAATTGCCGCCATCGCATTCCGTGAGTATTTTTCTATCCGCTCTGCGTACATAAATAATGCGAATTCGATCAGTTATAATTTGGTGGTTAGTGCGGGCAAAGCTACAGAATTATTTTGTATGGCTGATAACTTCTGCAAATTTTTGACTCCATAATAGTAGCTCCGGGTGATATGGACGACAGAATTCCGCTGGAATACAAGACTTCCGTCAATTTTTCAACTTTATCAACAGTCAATCACCTGGTATATATATTCCCGCTTTGCAAGTACAAATCATGAGCAGGGGCACATTTTACAACACATTAAAAATCAATGACATAAAAGATTCATAGATGCTTTGCTCCTTCATTTTGACGGGGGCAAAGCAGGGCCAACTTTCGTATATCACTGATAATGTTACACTTACAAGAAAGACCCCTGCTCGTGTTTTGTATGGCATACGGAAAAGTATCACCAGAATACAGGAGTGTACCTGACAACACACCAGCCGCGACCCTTGTCTTGTAAGACAATGATTACCAAGCCATTGCAAAACAGTATGCCATTTAAACGGTATACTGTTTTGCAGAACCCTGGCACTCAGTATTTTACAGAAGGAGGGTAAACGGCTAAGCCGAATGCAGTCAAACTTGTTTGGACTGCTGAGGCGGGAGTGATTGTAGATTGCAAATCAAAGTAAACTTTGCTTCTGCTCTCGACTTTTACTATATTTGAGCCGTTGGCTCATATAAACGCCTTTGTCTCGGCATAGTCAAAATAAATTTTGCCTCTGCTCTCGACTTTTACTATATTCGCGAAGTATTTCAAAGCACTATAAATTCTGTTATTAATTATTGGTACTGCATTAATAACAAACGACGTACAATGAAATCTAAAAAACTGATAACAATCAATACTCCCAAAATCAGACTGAATGAGGGAGAGGTTTTCGGTATAACCGGAAACTGCAAAGAACTCGGAGATTGGAAAAAAGCCGTCATCGCGGCAGGAAGCAATGCGACGTACGCAAATTTCAAGATAAAGATTTCCGGTTCCATCAAATCCATTGAATACAAATTTGTCATTGCCGACACCAGCACAAAGGATATACTTGTCTGGGAAGACGGCTGGAACAGAACTCTGGACTGCAGCGCAGAAAACGAGGAAGAGATAAAAATCACTGCCACAGCGGCCAAATTGCCGAGGCAGCCGATGAAGGCGGCAGGAACAGCAATTCCTGTATTTTCACTCCGGACAGAGGACAGCTTCGGAATCGGAGAATTCCACGACCTCAAAAAAATGATCGACTGGGCAGAAAAGACAGGACAGGCCGTAATACAGATTCTTCCGATCAACGACACGACAATGACCGGCACCTGGGAAGACTCATATCCATACAGTGCCAACTCAATTTTTGCCCTGCATCCTCAATTCATCAGCCTCACGGCTGCAGGAGTCAAAAAGGACAAAGAATACAAAACCCTGCAGAAAGAGCTGAATTCACTTCCTCAGGTAGACTACGAACGTGTCAACAAAGAAAAGACACGTCTTCTGCGAAAAGCATTCGCCGAGGCTGGAGAAAAGACTTCAACAAGTGAAGGATACAAGAAATTCATCAGCGACAACAGCCACTGGCTTATTCCATACGCGGCATTCTGCACACTGAGAGACCAGTACGGTACTGCGGATTTCCAAAAATGGAAGGGTTATGCCGTATACGATGAAAACAAAATAAAAAAATACTGCAAAACACACCAGGACGACATAGACTTCCATTGTTTTGTACAGTACCATCTCCACATACAGCTCAGCGACATACGCAGATATGCACACAGGCACGGGGTAATCCTGAAGGGAGACCTCCCTATCGGAATAAGCCGCACAAGCGTGGACGCATGGATCTATCCTGAGCTTTTCCATCTTGACTCACAGGCAGGAGCACCGCCTGACGCATTCTCGGCGGACGGCCAGAACTGGGGACTCCCGACATACAACTGGGAAAAGATGGCCGAGGACGGATTCTCCTGGTGGAAAGCAAGATTCCGCAAAATGGCGGAATATTTCGACGCCTTCCGCATCGACCATATCCTCGGCTTCTTCAGAATATGGGAGATCCCGCTTGAATACAAGAGCGGAATCATGGGACATTTCAGCCCTGCAATGCCATATTCAGCCGATGAACTGAGAAACTTCGGATTTGACATCTCCGGAGGAAGATATATCACAAGCGGAGCACCGGACGGAACGGACGTGCTGTTCGTGGAGGATCCGCACAAAAAAGGATATTACCATCCAAGAATCGCCGCACAATTCACAAGGACATTCGCAGAGCTTGACGAATGGCACAAGCACGAATTCAACCGCATACACGATGACTTCTTCTACAGACGCCATACACAGTTCTGGAAAGAATCAGCGATGCACAAACTGCCTCAGCTGCTGGCCGCTACACAGATGATAATCTGCGGAGAAGACCTTGGTATGATTCCTGACTGCGTCCCTGAAACAATGAACGAACTGCAGATCCTGTCCCTTGAAATCCAGAGGATGCCAAAATCAGTGCACGAGACTTTCGCGCATCCGGCAAACTATCCATACACATCCGTATGCACGACTTCAACACACGATATGAATCCAATACGTGCGTGGTGGAACGAAGACAGGGAACTGAGCCGCAGATTCTACTATGAAATGATAGGAGGACAGGGAGAAATGCCTTCAGACTGCGAACCGTGGATATGCAGACGGATTATCGAACAGCATCTCTACTCCCCAGCAATGTTCACTATCCTGCCTCTCCAGGACTGGCTTTCAATAGACGGAAAACTACGTTTTGAAAATCCAGAACAGGAACGCATAAACATCCCTGCCATACCGAAGCATTACTGGAGATACAGAATGCACCTGACAATAGAGCAGCTGCTGGCGGAGGACGCGTTCAACGAAGACCTGCTCGGTCTTATAAGAAACAGCGGACGTTGACTATTTCTCCAGCCAATCCAGAAAATCATCAACACGGGAACGGCTGACAGTCATCTCGAATGAAGCCTTAGGGCGGGCGTCGATCTTAAGTCGCCCGCCCATCTGTTTGGTTATGGATCCTATGGCGTCCATCGATACGATACATCCCCTTGAAATCCTGAAGAACATATTGGGATTCAACTCCTCCGAAATAACATCAAGAGAAAAATCCACGACATACCTGTCATCATCCTTCGTGACAAGAAAAGTGTTTTTTTCCTCCGAATAGAAATATGCTATATCAGATGTGTTGACAGGTATGATACGGTCGTTGAACTTGACTATGAATCTGTTTTTGTATTCAGTCCTGTTCTGTTTCAAGGCCCGTGCAAGAGACTCCGTATCCACATATCCTCCACTCATCCTGCACCTTGCCACAGCACGCCTCAGGGACGTGATGTCAATAGGCTTGAGCAGATAGTCTATACTGTTGACCTCGAATGCCTTGACAGCATAACTGTCATACGCTGTGGTCATTATGACCTTGGACTTGATTTCAATCTGACGGAAAATCTCAAAGCAGTTGCCGTCTGAAAGTTCCACATCCATAAAGATGATGTCCGGACGGACAGACGCGTCCGAAAGACACTGTACGGCAGCCTTTACGGAGCCTGCGGTACCGACAACATCCATATCGGGGAAATTCTGTTTGAGCACACGGAGCAGATTGGCCTGTGCCATCAATTCGTCTTCAACAATAAAAACTTTCATAATCAAATCAACGGTAAAGTTACACTATAGGTTTTATCTGTTTTCTCAACTTCTATTGTCTTTCCGGAAAGATCCTGATAGATTTGACGGATATATTTCAGTCCCACACCGGTAGAGGAGACCGAAGTATTCATCTTCGGATGCAGAGCGTTACGCACGGAAAGCCGGCCGTCCTCAACAAGTATATATATGACAAGAGGATCTTCCGAACAGACCGCATTATGCTTTATCGCATTTTCTATCAGCAGCTGCACGGAACAAGGAACGACACATTTCGACATATATTCCTCCGGAATTTCAGACTCGACCACAAACCCGTCCGCGAAACGAACCTTCAACAGGTCTACATACATTTCCACAAACACCATCTCCTCCCTCAGGCGGACAAACGACTCCTCCTCATTCTTGAGCATATACCGGTAGATTCCGGCAAGCTTCTGAATGTACATACCGGCCTGCTCCGTCCTTCCGTCCTGTACAAGATAATCCAGTATGTTAAGGGAATTGAAAAGGAAATGGGGATTGACCTGCTGCTTGAGCTTCATATACTG
>VSOK01000026.1 GCA_009774765.1 Bacteroidales bacterium | reverse complement strand
TGCGCCATCGTGCGGTTCACGGTTATGCGTCCCATGATGGGAGCCTTGCCCGACTTGTCCAGTCCGCTCTTTTTGAGGTAGAGCAGCACCTTGAATTTTTCTACTTTCATACGCTTATATTTTTTAGTGCAAAATTACTTGCCGTATAAGCGTTCCTTGATATGCAAAACACTGTGTATGAGCGCAAACAAAACGGTGAGGGTTTCTTTTCATTGCCTGCCGTTACCTATTCCCGTTTCGGTAACTGCCCGGCTAACGGTTTGGTAACTGAACAACCTCAATATTCCGTTGCCGTTTGCATTTTCTCTACTTGGCAGAATGCTGGTTCATTTCAAACGACTTACGTTTAATCTTCATCCGTTCGCTTTTTCTTGCATAGGCTATCATTTTCCACGGACTCCCCCAAACTCGTGCAACTGATCAACAAGAGTATCCACAAAGAGAACAAACGCCATGTCAAGCACATCGGTAGCAAGGCTTTCGGCATCCAGTACCTCCTGCGCGGTATTTATACCCATAACGGGCTGCTCTATTTCCACACGCAGGTACGCAACCAGTCGAATGTGCCTTTCGAGGTGGATTTCGTGACGTTCAAGATTGTGGATAAGAAGGTAATGAAGCGTACAGCCATCCAGGAGCAGATTGTTTTTCCTCTCAGAGCCTATAACTATGCCACTTTGGTAGCTGGAAATAAGGACGAACGTACCATGTTCACTTTTGACAAGTTCACCATCCCTGCCGGTAAGGTGCTGGTCGTGGAACTGAACGAGAAAAGCGGCGGGCGTCACCAGTCGTTCACCGTGGAGAGCGAGGACATCGTGAGAGCCAAAGTGATCAACGAACTTAAAGTGAAGTAGCCATGCGTAAGGTCATCTATATGTTAGTAGCGGTCGTATCGCTTGCCCTGTTTTCAGGGCAGGCATACGCCCAACGCTGTCTCCCCGGCATGAAAGGCGTGGAGCTGCGGGGCGGATTTGCGGAAGGCTCGAAATCACCCTTGAACCATTATGCGGGATTCGCGGTATCGGGATATACCAAGAAAGCCAACCGCTGGATTGTCGGTGCGGAATACCTGTTGAAGAATTACGAGTACCGTAACGTGTCCGTTCCTCGTGCGCAGTTCACTGCCGAGGGTGGGTACTATCTGAAATTCCTGTCCGACCCTTCCAAAACACTGTTCCTTTCCATCGGCGGCTCGGCTTTGGCCGGTTACGAAACCGTGAATTGGGGGAATAAGATGTTGTATGACGGCTCGAAGTTGCTCGCCAAGGATGCCTTTATCTATGGCGGGGCGATAACACTGGAGCTTGAAACCTATGTCACGGACCGTATCGTGCTGCTTGCCAGCGTCCGGGAACGCGCCATGTGGGGAGGTTCATTATCCGTGTTCACTATGCAATTCGGGCTGGGCGTGAAATTTATCATCAATTAAAACATCACGGCTTATGAATATAGAAGATATAAGGAAGATTCCCATTACGGATTTTCTGGCACGGATGGGACATGAGCCGACGGCCCGGAAAGGGAATGAATGGTGGTATTCCGCCCCTTATCGGGAAGAACGGACACCGTCGTTCAGGGTGAATATTCTAAAGAATGTGTGGCAGGACTTCGGCATCGGGCGTGGCGGGGATATATTCTCGCTTGCAGGAGAAATCATTGGCAGCGGTGATTTCAAGTCGCAGGCTAAATTCATTTCGGAATCATTGGGTGGTATTGTTCCGGAAATAGTTTTCCGTCCGAAAGAAAAATGTTTCGACACCACACCTGGTGAAGAGAATTGCTTCGTGAATGTACGCATTGAGCCATTGAACAACAAAATCCTGCTCAATTATCTGAAAGAGCGTGGCATTTGCAGCGATGTGGCATTGCCGAACTGTGAGGAAGTCAGATATACCTTGCATGGCAAGCGGTACTTCTCCATCGGATTCAGGAACATCAGCGGTGGGTATGAGTTGCGCAGCCGCCTGTTCAAGGGCAGTATGTCGCCGAAGGACATATCGCTCATCGACAACGGTTCGGACACCTGTAACATTTTCGAGGGGTTCATTGACTATCTCTCATGGATGGTGCTCGGCCTGGGATGCGGCGATGACTACCTCGTGCTGAACTCGGTGGCTTTATTGGAACGCTCGTATGGTTTCCTTGACAAGTACGACCTGGTCAATTGTTACCTGGACCGTGACGAAGCGGGGCGAAGGACACTGGAAGCCCTCCGCAAACGCTACGGCAACAAGATAGAGGACTGTTCCTCCCTGTACAAGGGATTCAAGGATTTGAACGAATACCTGCAACATTGGGAAGGAATTATTGAACAATAGAAACAACAACCATTAAAATGACAATGAACATGAAAAAAAGAAATAAACAAAACGCGTTTGCCGCTATCTTTTCGGCAATGCTTGCGACTGTAGTGGCAATAGCCCTGGTATCCTGTGACAATGAGCTGGATGTGCAGCAGGGATATCCCTTCACGGTGGAAACAATGCCCGTACCCAAACGTATCGTGAAAGGCGAGACCGTGGAAATACGGTGCGAACTCAAACGTGAAGGCCGGTTCTCCGATGCACGGTACACCGTCCGCTATTTCCAGCCTGACGGCAAAGGCTCGCTCCGCATGGACGACGGGATGGTGTTGCTGCCCAACGATCGTTATCCGCTTGACAGGGAAGTGTTCCGGCTGTACTACACTTCCGAGTGCGAGGACCAACAGAGTATTGACATATATTTCGAGGACAACAGTGCCCCTGCACAATTATTCCTGCTTAGTTTTGATTTCAACAACGAGAAAAAGGATGACGCGGAAGATGATACGGGAGGAACCGGCAGAATTCCCCGAACCGGTGGGGAACTTGTGAAAAATCCTTTGGTGAACATTGAAACGGTTACGGTATGCGAGTGATTGTAGCGGCTATATGCCTGATTCTAACCTGTAACTGTCTGGTGGCTCATCCACGGGGAGGAGGCGGTTCGCCTCCCGCTGCCACGGAAATCTCTGATTCGCTTTTCGAGAGGGCCATCGCCTGCATCAAGCGGTTCGAGGGTTGGCATGGAAACCATCTGCCCTATGTAGGTTGGGGTCACAAACTTTTGCCGGGAGAGACGTTCAGACCGGATATGAGCAAGGCACAGGCGGATTCATTGCTCAGAGCGGATTTGAGGAAACTGTGCAGGATGTGCAGCCGTTTTGGAAAGGACGCCCTTTTAGTCGCCACCTTGTCTTATAATGTGGGATATTACCGTGTGGTCGGCTATGGCAAGATACCTAAGAGCAGGCTTATTCAAAAGCTGGAAGCCGGGGATAGGGATATTTACAACGAGTATGTCTCATTCCGCTGCTACAAGGGGAAAGTGGTACCGAGCATTGAACGGAGAAGGGAAGTGGAATACATGCTGCTGTTTAAGAAGTAAAAAACAAGAGGGAGAATCTTTCGGCACCGGGCCGTCAGGTTCTCCCTCTTTTGTGATTTCAATGGTATCCATCCGTTCAGCCTACCGGTATGACGCCCACGATTTCCGCCTCTTCGGGCAGGCGTGACAACAATAGCTCCGCCATCGCACCGTTCTGCGGAATCAAAGCCGGAAAGTCCGTCTTACCGGGTTTGTATATCTCCGTAGCGACATTGTAGAGATCCCAGGCGGTAATCTGTCCCTTTGTCATTACCAGCTTCAGCACCTCTTCCGTGAATACCGATATCTGCCCCTGATTCAAAGGATAGGTTTCCACGGAAGAAGAAAGGTTCTTGTCCGCGCTGTCGTGGGAAACACGCAATGCCGTCAACAGTCCTATATACATATATATTTCTTCCAAAGAGATAACTCTGCGTTTCAATCTCTGTATCCGTTCGATGTCCTCGTTCATGTTCACCTCGAAGTTTGCCATCCAGCCATCCACGGTGTCGAACAACTCTTCTGTAGTCACCTTTTTCTTTCCATAATTGCATACGCTTCTTTCCGGAGAAAGGATGCACTGGTTATGGCAGATTTTCACACAAGGACCTATGGCCGCCTGTACCCCGTCCTGGTGGTAGGCCACGACAAGCGTGGTCGTCAGCTCGTCGGTTTCCCAGTCCTTGATGCGGATGGTGGTGAAGATGCGGCGGAGTATATGCGCTTCCACCGCCTTTTCCCCGTGGATTTGTTCCACTTGCGGGAGTATGCTCACGCCGGGTTGTGTCTTGTTCCGGTTCTGGGCGGCGAAGATTTCCTCCACCTCATAGTCCAGGTTGTGCTTCTCGCAGATATCCATCATGCGTTGGATGACCTGGTAATGGTAGATGCCCTGTACCGGGTTGTTGTAGATGTCGTTTTCCTTGTAGGTACGCTGTAATGTCTCGAAGTCCATCACTTCGATTCCGTTCTGCTGGAAGTCAAACTGCTGTTGTCTTCCCAATACTGCCAAATTTGCCATAATCTTGAAATTTATGAGGTTGATACTATATTGCTGTTATTGTTTTTTCCCAATCAGGTATGTATCTGCCATCCGTGGGTCGGTTCTAATGTGACCGCAAAAGACCTGTCCGGTATACCATGATAAAGCAGCCCTCCCACGATGCCGGTTCTTCCGTCGGGATAGCGTTGCGAGAAGCCGAACGAATACGGTGCATGGTCGTAGTAGAGCGATATTTCATTGGGATGGTCAGGATTCTTCTCCCAGCTTTCCAGCCTGTCCAGGCACTTCTGGAGCGAGGTGTCACCGATGGACTTGGCATAGCGCTTTACATTCTCGAAATGTTCTTCATTCAGGATTTTCATGACTATTGTATTTTATCCGTTAAACACGTCCGGCTCCGGGAGCCGGTATTTTTATTTCTCGCCTGCCTGACTGTCCCGTGTCCGTATCCGGCAAGGTTTGGCGAAAGAAAATACCGCAGCCGCGGCGAGGATGATTTTCTTTCAGCCAACCCCGCAGGGGCCTGACCTTGCAGGATACACAGGACACGGGGCTACCTTTGCAGGGTGGGAAATAAAATAATAGCCCCGTTGTTGCCTGTTTTGTCAGATACGATTCAATTTTTGCATGGATTCCACCTCAGAACGGATTTCATGTTCCAATGCCGTGTATTTTTCCTTTTTCATACGCAGTTTTTCACGGAATCCTACCAGCTGTTCATCTGTATTTTCATCAAAGAACAGGTTGTTTGTATGCTGGTATTGGATATACTCACGTTCTTTACGCTCTGCGATGGAGATTTGGGCTTTGGCGGCTGACAGCCTTGACAGTGAGGAGTTGTAATCGGTACGGAGTCCGGTACGTCTGTCATAATAACTATAATAGGTGTTGATTTGCCTTTTGGGGTATAGGCATTGCAACCGGGATTCACGCCAGCGGACTACCCAACGGTAACGCTCGTGCAGTTCCCTCGGGAGGTCATACGAATGAAGCCGGACTGGGTTGCCGGCTTCATCCTTGCACTCGATGGAAATGAATACCCAGCGTTCAATCCGCAGTTCACGCTCGGCACGTGCCAGTTCCCTGGCATATTCCATCCAATCGTCCATTCGTTCCTGTGCCATGTCGGGGATGATTACTGTTCGGTAGCGGATTCCAAGAAAGCCAGGTAAGCGGCAATGGCCTTGTGACTGCCGGAAAAATCGGGTGTGCGGCAACCGCGTTTTTTAAAGAAACGAATGTTCCCGGATTTGTTCAACCCACACACATGACGGTTCAATGTCCCTTTGGTCCGTATATGGATTTCAAAGCCATCCCGTTTGGTTATTTCAAGGAACATTTTTGCCGGGATATATTCCCCGTTCAGAAACTTTTGTTTCTCCTCGTCAAGTTCCTGCTGCCACTTCGCTTCCTCCAGCCTGCGTTTCTCCTCTTCCTGTTCTTTTTGCTCCAACCGTCTTTGTTCCTGCTTCTTCCGGTACGCTTCACGGGCTTGCAGCAAAGGAACTGTGTCAAGTCCGAGTTCTTCAAAAACACGGATCGACAAAAGGGAGACATGGCTCCCGTTTTCCGCATCCTGAAGCGTATTCGCGATCCAGTTTTTGCAATACCCGACAAGTTTTTCTTTTTGTTCCTCCCTGCCAAGCATTTCCCGAGAATACTGCCCGCAGGAGAAATAGACGTTTTCAACTTTGCAGACCACATGGAAATAGTCATAGTTTTCATTCCCATATTCGTTCTTGTCCGATAATGAGAGATAGACGTTTTCCGCATACGCTTCCAGCTCCATATAAGGAGCCACGACGGTATTCCCGTCAAACTTGTATTTCAATACTTTGGTTTTCATGATTCATTCATTTTTTACCTGTTCGTATATATAATCTGATATATTCCTTTCGATATTGTCATACACACGGTTGAACTGCTCCTGATATTCTTCCAGAAAAACTCCATCCGTATCACACATGTCTTCGAGTGTCTTTCCGTTCATACGGCACAGTTCAGTATCAGCCAGTTCGCATACTATCTCGCCGAGCATCGTCCGCTCTTTGTCTTCAGTAAGCAGTCTGTCTTTTTTCAGGTAACAATAGTTACGGATATTGATTTTTAGGAAAAGATCTGACTCTTTCCATCGTTTGTCAGGATAGAGCGAGAATGCCTTTTTCAATCCGTCGGGTTGCTTGTCCCACCATTCGTTTAATATTTTTGGTTCCATATCTGTGATTTTAGTTGGTTGTTACTTGCCTTGCCTGCCAAGCCTGATGCGCGATAACGACCTCTTTCCGTTCCTGTTCCAGCAAAGCCTCCGTCTCCGGGGTATATCCGAGGAACCGGATGTAGCCGCCATTATACCCTGTGAGTTTGCACCGTACTCCCGCCTGCTCCAATTTGTCAATCCGCTTTTGCGCAGTTTTGGCACTCGAATACTCTTTCGGCCAGAAATAATGCTCGCCTTGTGAGCCGTAATGGTCTTCCCCGAGTATCATCTCGCCGATATGCCTCCTGTGCTCGATGAAGCCGAACCGTGCCGTACCCAATGCCTGCCGCAGGGCCTTGTGCGCCGTTCCTTCGGGATGCTTGAACACTTCCGGTTTGTCCTTCCCTTTGCAGGCGAGTTTAGGCAGTTCCACCTTGTAAGGCTTCCGGTAACTGCCTATACCCAATGTCAGGTAGAAATTGGTATGGAAATAGTCCGTCATGGCATCGCTGTCGTCGAAGTTGTACGACATGACAAAGTCACAGACATTCATCATCATCTCTTTTGCACGGTCTGTAAGGTCGGGATTCCGCTCTATGTTGTAGTGGTTGATGGAATCCTGCACCTTGCCGGATTCTTTGGTGAACGCCTCGAAGTCCGCGCTCATCAGCTTAATGTAGATGGAATTGTAGTTCTCCCGCCTGACGGAGAACTTGTATCTGGGATAGGTTTCCTTGAGCCAGGCCCGTACCAGTTCCACAATCTCATGAGCGTGTTGCCCCTTGTAATTGCGGCCTTTCCAACGGTACTCGTTATACACATACTCGGTGTATTCCTTTGCCGTGGCCCCGGAATAGTCATATTCGTAGCCGGTGGAGCTGGCGGACACAACCGTAGAGTCTTTCCATATCTCGAAGAGTTTTTCAAACTCGACGTTCACCTGTTGCATGACGGCAGTGTCACCACCCTTGTCCGGGTGGTGCTGCAATGCCAGTCGGCGGTATTCCTTCTTCAAATCCGCCAGACTGTGTACGTTCTGAAAATAAGTCATAACCGTAAGTTTTTTATGCCCCTGCGAGGCGATTGATAAAATATTCCTGATAGTCGAGGTCAAGGCCGAGGTTACTGCACGCAAGTTCTATGTCGCCTTCCCTCAAATCGTCCAGTTCCTGCAATTCGCGCAGGTTCTGAAGTTCGGAATCCAGATACTCTTGCGCTTCTGTCTTGTCGCAACTGCATGAGTTGCAGATCAAGGTGATGATGTTTTCTCCCATGCTATTCATTGTTATATCCTTTATAAATATTCCGTTTTTCATCATAGTCCCGATTGTCCCACCATTCATTGGCGGTATTGACAAACGCCTGTGAATTATCGTCCTGCAAATAATCACACTCTTTCAACCCCATAATCCGTTGCATGGTCATGGAATCACAGGATTGCCACCAGAGCTGCATTTTTTGGATGAATTCGGCTTTGGAACAAAAATGTATATGGTTCTCACACTCGATACACCATCTTCCGTTACTGTCATCCTCCACGTCGCTGTGATATTCATCCGTGTTGGCATCCGCCCAAACCTGTATCTCAATCTGTTGAGAACCACATTCACAACAGACATATACTTCCGAATCATCAGGTCGTTTCCGGCGAGCCTTACCGTCATAGAGCGAAACGGCACGTTCCACCAGCAACGTCCGGTTACATTCCGATAATTCGGCATAGAACCGTTCCGCCGCGCCATGGATGGAATTTTCCGCCTGCGCGTTCCATTTCTCCCAAAAGTGCAGGTAGTCACCACCGAACACGACCTTACACTCCTCTTTGCTCCATGCGTTCCACATATAGTAGAAGAAGCTGGAGACTGCATTTTCCGCATGGTATTTCATGATTCTTCTGTTTCAGGTTCGACATCCTCTTTGCCTTTCAATTGTTGCCATACGGCATCATATATCCCGTGAAGCCAGTCAATGTTCCTCGTACCGAGTTCAAACGGGCTGTAACACTCCACTTCATAACCGCCTTCCTTTTCTTCGGCAATGATCGTCATGCTGTTTTCCGTTACCCTAAGTCCTGTTACCATACATTCATACGGGTCACCGTTTTTATTGAACCATATCACCCAGACCGGATCGTATCCATCATCTTCAGGGAACCGAATTTCGTTCATGCAGTGGTCATGGAGCAACTGTTGTATCGCTTCAATGATATCCGCTCGTAATTCCTCGATTCTGCCACTGAAATCAATGAATGTCGAAACATCCCTTTTGTTTCTTTGAGCCACGGAAAGGATTTGCGTGTGCGGGTGAACCCCGAAATTCCAGTCCACCTCTTCATCATCGAGAATCGTGTGGATATTACCGCCCAGAACCAGCCCGCACTCCTCAGACACCATTTGTACTGCTTCTTCGTGGTCTTCAGCCACTACTGTGTAAGTGCCCTCGAAGGCATACCTTACTCTTACATCATACTTTGTCATAATTCTTATGATTTGATTGTTTGTAATTGATTTACCATTAAGAGACTATGCTGACCGCATTGTTGAAAAACGAATCGTCCACTCCATACACATGCTGTATGGAATAGTCATACTTGGTACGCTCGTCATCCAGACGAAACCGGAAGCCATTGCAGCCTTTGACCTCCAGTTTGAGCTTCACATCCTGTTTCAGTTCCATTTCAAGAAGGCTTCCGCCGCCATACGTGGAACTGAACAGCCCGCAATAGTTCCCTTTGGGAATAATGACTTCTTTCAGCGAGAAGTCTGCATCGTACAAGTCTTTCAGGCTTACCTTGCCGATATAGGTCAGCAGGTTCGCGCCGCAACAGGAATTGATAAGTTCCGTGTAAAATTGCTCGTAAGAGACCTGTTCCTTTCCGTTCCTGCCTTTACGGTTCGGAAAACGTCCATAAACTTTGCAGCCATGTCCCGTCAGGAGTTTCTTCACTTTCATCGGATTGAGGTTCAGGCTGTCTACCATATCCCCGAAGTAGGATTCCTCGTAACTGTAACCGCCCTGCGATTCAAACCAGTTGGAATTGATGCAGTCGTAGTCGGAAAGCATCTCCACCCGGATGGGAATGTCATCGGTGTTCCTTATCAGGTCTTTCACCACATCCGAATCATTCCGGCTGTAAATCTCGTCCCGGATTTCATCCTCGTGTTCATCAAAAAAGGCATCGACCTCATGTTCGTCAAAGTCGTTGAACACAAAGCATTCTTCTTTCAGTTTTTCCATAATTTCATGAACTGCTTCACATTCCGCATCGCCATACCATTCGCCCACCTTTTCCCACAGGGACTCGCAATTCCGCTTGTCCAGGCATTTCCGGATGACATCAAGGTGGTTGTCAAGGTTATCGTTATAATCCGTCCATAGCAGCGTATAGGACTGTTCCATGAGGGATTTCACGAAATCCAACGTAAGCGTTTTCTGTTCTTCCATTTGTCTTCACCTGTGTACGGCAGGGTTCTTTTTCCCGTACATACCGTTATAAATGACAGAAGCGACCTTTCCGGCCGCCTCTGTGTTGTATCATTATCCATATAGTTCTTTCACTATCTCGTCATATTTTTCCTTTTCCATCTCCGTCTTCCGGTTGAAGTGGAAATACGCAGTGTACCTGTAACCGGTCCTTGGCTCTCCGCCGCATTGTCGTATCGCCGTGTCAATGTCCCAGTCAATATCACCAATGCCGAGCGATATGCTTGTACCTTGCAACAGACAACGGGCAAGCCGGAGCGCGGAATCCTTCTTGTTTTCCTTGCGAAGCCTATCGAAAGCCATCATCGCTATTTGCCGGTTTGAAATCTTCAACTCTTCCATATATTCACCTGTTTGGGTCAGACAATCTCGGCCAGTTGTTTGAACCGTGCAACGATCTCACTGCACTTGCTTTCAGCAACTGCTTCGTGTTTTCGGCGAATGGCACAATATTCCTTCCAGGGCTTGCCTTCAAGTTCGTGTATATATGATGACATGACCAGTTCAGGATATTGTGCAAAAGGGTGTTGAACTCTTTTCTCCATTTGCGTCCCTGCCATGAACTGTCTGCCACCAATTTTATGAAATCAAACATCTGTTTGTCCGTTTTTACATCCATTACATAAAAATGGTCTGTTTTCGGCCATACGTTGTTGGAATGCTGCCAAGTCTCAATCTGCTTGGTTTGGGCATTGTATGCCATTTTTGTAATTATCTGGTAACTCATGTTGATATGTATGTTTTAGTTCATTACCATATTGTCCCTTTTCCTGTCGCGACTTGCCAGCATACCGAAATGGATGCTGAATATGCGCTGGCTGAAACAGATTGGCGAATTGTATTCCATGCGCTGCCACAGCGTGAAATGGTCGTTTGCGTAAGACCATCGGAAATGTCCCGACAGAGAGCCGAAGACGGGATTGACGTTTCTTCCGATAAGCATCCTGTTCACGTCCACGATATTGTTGGAGGTCAGGATGATGTTCAGGATTTCCACGAAAGCCATCTGTGTAAAGCTGTCTGTGGGGAAGACCGGTCCGAGAAAATTGATGTTCATAAGCGTTTTCTTTTAATCGTAATTGTCATCGAATACCTCGAAACGGGGAATGCCCGTGTCGAAATAGTTGCCTGATATGCCCGGATAATACAGCAGGCTGTCATCCCCGCTGTCCGGGCAAGGGTCATCGTCGATATAGGTCGCGTTCCCGAACAGTTCCAGGTAATGCGCTACCAGCAGGTGCGGGTCTTCCGTTCTTATATCGTGTCCGTAGCGGTCGCACCAGTCGAAGAAACAATCCTTGTCAGGTTCCTCCAACTGTTCCATCGCTTCCCTTATCTCGAAGAAGTTGGGACAGATCCATTCCCGGTTGATAAGCGGGGCCGGGATTTCCTCCCATCTCGTGTACCTATATTCCGGTGATTCCTCTTCCGGGAAGAGGTCGGAGCAGGTACACAGGAATTCCCCCATGTCACCGAAATCGGACATACGCAACAGGCTGTCCCTTTCCTGCCGGATGTCGATGAGATGCTGCGTGGTCACTGCCACTTCTGCCTGATTCAAGTCCATAATCTTTTTCATTACAGTTATTGATGCGGAACCGGGGATTTCATTCCACAGGCTCCAAAAGGTCCGCACCCCGGCTGTGCAGGGTTTTTCGGGAAAATACCGGAGGCTCCGGCGAGGATGATTTTCCCGAAAACCGCTCGCGGCGTGACCTTGCCCAGCCGGTAAGGGGCGGAGTTACCTTTGCCTGTGGAATGGGATCTACGGTTGCTCATGTTCTTTCATTCTTTTAGCTTGTCATGCGCTGGCTTCCCCAGCTGATATGTATCTTGCCCTCCTTGTCGTGTTCCCTGACCAGCAGGCTCTCGATAACGGACATGGTGACGTCAAACTCCTCGAAAATGTCCGACTGTTCCTTCACTTCACCGCTTTTGATGAACTCGTTCAGGCGTTCTTTGGTAAGCACCAGTGCCATCAGGTTTTGCTCCACAGAATCCTTGTAGGTGACATAATGCACGTCCTTCAGTTCCTTGGAATCAAGGCGTATGAAGCGGAAATAAAACTGTTCCATCTTCGGAATGTTCCATTGGAGCGATTCAAGTATCACATCGTTGCAGGTGGGAATGTTCGCCGAACTGCTCAGGCTTTGCTGTGTGCAGACCAGTATGCCGTTGACGGTGGAGTCGAACCGCGTCACGATGCCTTGCCTTTTCTTGAAGAGCATGTCGCCTGTGACCACAAACACCGGGCGGTCGGGGAAACATTTGCGCAAATGTTTTTCGTAAAGTTCGAAGGCCGCTATGGAGGTACAGCCGACAGCCACCTTGCCGGGAATCTTCCGTATCAATTTTTCGATATACCTTGTCTTGTTCGGAATCCCGTCTCCGAAATACCCCTCTATCCGATGCGGGACGGAGCACGCCTTAATGAGCAGCTTGATTTGCCGCATGATCCTTAGTCCGGCATCCTTCTTCGTGTCCCCCGTGCTGTTGTAATACAGCTCGCAGATACGGCAGAACTCCTCGATGATGACACGGTAAACCTCATGTTCGCCTTCAGCCGGGCTGACCGTATGGGTGCGTATCTTGTACTTCTCGCCCGCAAAGTCCCTGAACTTGCGGGTGATGATGGTCTTCCCGATAAGTTCCGCCAGTTCTTCTTTGTTGTATACATCCTGATTTTGTTTCTCAATGCCGAATACGGTGGATTTTCCGGGGCAATGGCAGGCACGGAAAAGCACATGCCCCCTGAAGGCGGGGAACGGTTCTCCGTAATACGGATTACTTTTTTCCTCAATCTCTTTCTCCCTGTTCTCGTGGTATGTCCGGCTGCACCAGCAAACCATATTGACGGAGTTATTATACAGCAACTCGAATTGGCTGTACAGTTCCGCGATGTTGTTGCGCGTGGTCGTGCCTGTATCGAGTATCTTGTATTTGATACGGCGGAAAATGTTCAAGACATGCCTCGTGCGTTGCGATGACGGATTGGTTATTTCGTCCGATTCATCAAAAACCAGGCAGAGTTTCCCGGATGTGCGTCTGACAAATCTCGACAGCCCACGTTTCAGTTTGGAGAGCATGGAAGTGGAAAGGACGAGGAACACCCCTTCCGGCACATCTTCAAGGTCGGCACCATTCCTTACCTCACGGAACTTCTCTCGGTTCATGGTCAGGAAGGGTATCCATGTCATGTTGGTGGCGATGGCCGGAGCAAGAATGACGGCATTGCGCACCTTATGGAATTTGAGGAGGTACTTGGCGCGGTGATACACTGCCGCCGTCTTGCCGGAGCCTTGCTGCCAGTTCAGCAGCGCGTAGCGTTTCTGCAAGACAAGGTTCAGGTCGTGTTTCTGAAGCGGGGTGAACTCGCAGACCTCACCGTCCTTGTTGATGAAGGTGGTACGGTCGAGGTATTCTGCCAACTGTCCGTCGGGCTGCATGTCGGCAAACTGCCGGTTCTGGTTTTCATATAGCCGGCGCTTTCTCCGAATCAGTCTATCCGCCATACGGATTTGACGCATATTGCTTTCTGTCGGCTGTTCCGGTATGGGAAGTTCGGCATGTTCCAGCACAAGGCTATTGATGCTTGCCGACTTATGCGGTACTTTATCCAGCAAGTGGGGCATGTATTGTTTCAGTTTGAACCCGTAGGAAGTCTTTACCAAGGCAATTTCCTTGCGTGGAACGATATTCTGCGAGGTGATATACCTGCGGATGATACCGAGGACTCTGGTCGTGGTCAGCTTGTTCTTCTCCCATTGTTTCAGCTGTTCCTGCGTGGCGTTTTCCGGCGGTTGCTGGTTGCGGAATTTCGAGACCAACGCTTCCGCCTTATTTACATACTTGTTCAACTTGGCATGGGCTTTCAGCTCGTACATGTACTTGGTGAGCCTGTATTCGAACATTTTCAACTCATCCTTATCAATGCTGTTGGTCTCGCGCATCAACTCAAGGCGTTTTTTGTATTTCATCTGCCTTGCCTCACGGATGCGCTCTTTTAATTCTGACATGGAAATGAATTCCTCCGCATTGTAGGGCTGCATCTCGATATACAGCGATTTGCGCAGGAATACCATAATCTTCGTATGGAAGTTATGTACCCCGACAGAGGAGAAGGTTGCGGGATTCAGTCTTGTTTGGCCGACGAAAGAAAATCCGTCATTGACATTCGCGACACGGGTCTTCTCCCAAAACTCGCTCTGCATGAACGAGCCGGGAACGATGACCATCAGGATACCGGCAGGCTTAAGCACATCGTAGGCTTTATCAAGATAGAACTCCTGCGATAATTTGCAGTCGAACTTCAGGTTGAATGGCGGATTGCCGATGATAATGTCGAAGCGTTGCTCCGGGTAGTATTGCCGGATGTCGCATTTCTCGATATGGGTATCCGGGTAGAGATACCTGGCAACGGCCACCGCCTTGCTGTCTATGTCGAATCCGTAGGTATTATGATGGTTCGGCAGGTGGTTGAAGAAATTGCCCATACCGCAGCACATATCAAGAATCATTTCTGACGAAAGCGGGTCCAGTATATCCACCATGTCCCGGCATACCTCATGCGGGGTGAAAAACTGTCCCATCTCAAACTCCTTTTTCGCTTCCGCATACTCATTGTAGTTGGCAAAGTCGGACTGCTTCAGATTGTGTAGCCCGCCAATGCCTGTATAGCAGTTGTAAATGCTTTCCGCCGGAATCAGGTCCTTGCCGGAGTCTATGGAGAACAGAATCTTTTCGTTGACCTCGGCCCGCATGTCCTGCGGAATCTGTTGGGGGATGATGGCATACATATCTTTAATCGTTTATGGTTGAATATGAAAACACCCCGCAAGGGTTGACTTACGGGGTGCAGTGGATTTTGTCTCATGGTCAGTTCTCCGGTAATGTGATTTCATCAAGCCGGAGACGTTTGAAGCAACTTTCGGCCGTCGCGCTGTCCTTGAACTTGACATCGATACGTCCGTTCTTGTAGAATCGGATTTGCTCGGCGTTGGTGGTCGTGAGGTCGTACCAGTCACTGACGGATACATCGTTGCGGTCGAAACGGATAATCATGTCTGAGCTGCCGCACAGTACGTCATCCGCACCGTAGGCAATACCTGCGCATAGGGTTTCCAGTTCTCCACCATAGTTGTAACTGATCTGACACTTGTTGTATTGCAGGTAGAAATCATCGAAGCGGATAATTTCAGGAAATACAATCTTGTCCTTTTTCAGCTCCGTCTTGACCTTGCTCCAGCAGGAAGGCTTGACTACTTTGGCTACTCTTGCAAGCAGTTCCTCCACCGCCGTTTCCCGGAAGCTCTTGCCGCCCAAATGCTCAATGACCGCATCCACGTATGTACCATAGACCGGACGGAAACCCATGCGGAGCGTCTTTTCGTCTATCCTTTGTTCTGGCACCGATACGTTGTATGTCCTGTTGAAATAGGCGATGATACGGTTGGCGAAGTTCGAGTTGGCGTTGCGGTTCTTGTCAACCAAATCATTAAGGATATCGAACGGCTTGAACTCGTTGTGCGAATAATCGTCCTTCCCGTTTCTGAGCGAGTAGAGGTCACGCATGGATATTTTCCCGTTGTCGTCGTATGAGAAGTCCCGTTCTGTTCGGTATTGTTCCGCCTCTTCCTTGAAGATGGCATACCAGCGGTCTATCCGGTCAAGCGTCTTGTAGAGCATGTCCTGCTGGTTCTGGCAAAACAGGCGGTCTTGCTCGGTAATCTTGTCCTCGTTTTTCACTTCCACGCTCAATATGCCTGAAAGCAGGTCGGGAGCGTTGCCGGGGTTGAATGATGTTGTCGTTTGCATATCTGTTTGATTTTTAGTGTTAGAAATTCTGTGATTGGATTCGGTAAAAATAGGTGATGTGCTTCTCCATGTCCTTGACAATCTTCACTTGCTCGGGATGGAAATTGAGTCTTCGCTCCACCGCCGGGGCATCAATCTTTTCCCATTTCGACAGTGGCAGGAAGACATATTCCCTGCGGAAGCACCATAGCACGATTTGGTCTTTCCAGTTTCCTTTGAATACCGTTCCTTCGTAGTCTTGCAGGAATTGCTGGAACTCGACTTCATCACGGAAAGCAATCCCGTCGCCATGATAACGGTAGCCTTCTTCCGGCTCATTCCTTTTGTTCAGGTAAAATTTCCGGTAGGTTTCGGTCGTGAAGTTTCCGTACTTGGGATTGGGTTCGGCATAGAACCACAACGGCACTCTTGCCATAAATGCCACCGACCCGTTGGCGCACGCCCCGCAATGTCCCCAGTCCTTGAAGGCTCCTTCCGTCCATTTCATGAATTTCAGTTCCTTCGGATTTACAGAGTGAAATGATCCTCCGCTGACACTCAGACGGATGTTTCCGTTTTCTTCCCAAACGAAGGGTACATACGGCTGTTCGCATACGGAAAGATATCCTTCCTTCACATACTTGTCATCAATAAGGGCGTTTCCGTAATAATCCCCGTGTTCGGTTACATACACCAGCCTGTCACCAATTTGTGGTATGATTTCCGAACGTGTCCGCTCGATGAGTTCCACATAACTGTTGACCATATCCACATCTTCCTGTGTCAGCGAATGCTGATGGTCGTATGAAACGTTCAGTCTTTTGAGCGTTTCGATACCGTACTTGTTCTTTGTTGCCTGTAACATGACATTGTTTTTTTGTTAGTCCGGCTTTTCGGGGGCCGGAGTTCCCGTAACTACAGGCTTTAAAAGGTCGTGTTCCGTACATGCAAGGTTGGCGGGAAAAATACCGAAGCCCTCCGGGGCGAGGATGATTTTTCCACGCCACCCGGAGGGCCTGACCTTGCTTGTACGAAAGAACACGAGTTACCTTTGCCTGTGAGTTACGTGAACTCGGCTACGGTACAGATGTCATTCTTGATTTGGATTATTTTTGAAATCACCGTGAAGATTATACCCGGAAAATTCCGGTATTCAGAGGAAAAACACTATCTTTGCAGAAAGATAAAGAGTTATTTGACAGCATGAGGAATATAGTGATTCTAAACAGTTTGCCTTTTTCTTATCCGTTGCCCATTCTCATGCGAGTTTCATATAATACACTGATAGTCAAATAAAATACTCCTGACTATTACAAATATACGTAATTTCAATCAGAACAGCGACGGCTCCAGCTCCTTGAGATGAAAGCTTCTGCGATGGTGCTCAGTCAGTCCGTGCCGCCTGATTGCTTCGATGTGCCCGCGTGTGGGATATCCCATATTCCTTTCCCATCCGTATTCCGGATATTCGGCGGAGAGTCTTCTCATATACTCGTCCCTGTAGGTCTTTGCAAGGACGGAAGCCGCCGCTATCGGTGCGAATTTTCCGTCGCCTTTTATTATGCAGGTATAGGGGATGTCTTTGTAGGTCGCAGCAATATGTTCCGGGATGAACGTGTCTCCTGTCAGGCCGTATGGTCTGAACCTGTTCCCGTCTATCAGGAGGTGTTCCGGTCTTGGGGCCAGGTCCACTATTGACCGCCACATCCCTGCTATGGAAGCGTTCAGAATGTTGATGGAGTCGATGTCCGATGCACTGACTTCATGGACAGACCATGCTATCGCTTCCTGTTCTATGATCGGTCTGAGCGTCTCACGGGCCTTTTCGGTCATTTTTTTCGAATCGTTCAGAAGCGGATGATGGAAATCTTCAGGAAGAATGACTGCTGCAGCGAATACCGGACCGGCTAAAGGTCCGCGTCCCGCTTCATCGCAGCCCGCCTCTATGAGATTATTGTTGAGGGAATTAAGAAGTTTGACTTGCATAAATGCAAAATTACTCAATCTCGCTTTCCTTAGCAAGTTTTTTCTTGAGCATTGCTATCATTTCATCTTTTGTACGCAATGAATCTTTGAGCGTGTCGATGTGGTCTTTCAGGACAGCTATCTGATTGAGGAGTCTTTCCTTTTCATCTTCGTATTGGGATATGAGTTCCGATGTCTTCCTGTCATACTCTGTCTTTATGTCCTGGACTTTCATGGAATCCTTTGCTGAAGGTTTGTATCCCAATACTATTTCTTCCGTCGTCGTGTCGAGCACAGATGCTATCTGGTCGACTTTGCCGCTTATCAGCTGGGTGCTGCCTTTTTCAATGTTGCGGTAAGCCGTCCTTGACATTCCGAGTTTCTCCGCCATTTCTGTCTGGGAGAGACCGGATGCCTTCCTGCGCCTGGAAATATTTTCTTTGACGGAATGATTATCCATTTCAGTAATATTATATGAAGCAAAAGTATCATATATCACATTAGACAGCAGGTAATATTTTCTTGCCAAAGACAACGTAAAATCACCAAAAAGAGAAAAAATCATAAAAAACAGAAAAACATATAACCAAAAGGCAAGAAAAACTTGCTAAAATTATCGGATAAAGTGAGATTTGAAGTGTATAAATTATCGGAATATGAAAAGAGATTTTGAACGTCTGGCCGAAGTGCTTGACAGCGTAATGATATATGAGAATCCATATATGTCGTTCAGTGAGATCTGCAATATGGCCGGAATATCAGATGTCGGGATGGATGCATTCATACGTGATAATTTCGGCGTGTCCGGTGATGACATATTGAAAGCGTTCCGCTACCGTATTCCTTTATGTTTTTTATAATATGGCAGTCGGAAGTAAGAATCTGAAAAGTGCAAATATTAATTGTCCTCTTCGCTCAACTTTCAATTAATTTTGTTAGATTTGCAAGGATGCGACCGGTCTGACCGGTCTCTGGAACACAAAACTAACACATAATAAGTAATACAATGAAAGCGTATTCCACTCAAAACATCCGCAATGTGGTTCTGCTTGGTAGTACCAAGTCAGGTAAAACCACATTATCTGAAGCTATGCTTTATGAAGGCAAGGTAATCGACAGAAGGGGAACAGTAGAGGCGAAGAACACTGTGTCCGACAATTCCGAGATTGAGCAGATAAACCAGAGATCAATATATGCGACTCCTCTTTATGCGGAGTTTATGGATACGAAGTTCAATATTGTGGACACCCCGGGTGCAGATGATTTTGTGGGAGGCGCGGTTTCCGCTTTTAAGGTATGCGATACCGGAGTCCTTCTCATAAATGCACAGCAGGGCGTTGAAGTTGGCACTGAAATTTTTGCCCGCTATGCCGAGCAGTATAATATTCCCCTTATAGTGGGAGTCAACCAGCTTGACGGCGAGAAGGCTTCCTGGGAGAATACCCTCGAGTCAATGAAGGAGACTTTCGGCAAGAAGCCTGTCATCATCCAGTATCCTGTCAATCAGGGAGCTGCGTTTGACGGCTTCATTGACGTGCTGAAAATGAAATACTATCATTTTACTGACGAGAACGGTACAAGGGAGGATCTTGAGATTCCTGCTGACCAGATGGATGAGGCTGAAGAGCTCAGAGCTGCACTTATTGAAAGGGCTGCGGAATATGATGACACCCTTATGGAGAAATTCTTTGATGCAGGCGTTCTTACGGAAGATGAAATCCGGAAGGGAATAGGTATCGGATGCCGTGCAGGTGAAGTTCTTCCTGTGTTCTGTCTTTCTGCAAAGAAGGACATCGGCGTCAAGAGGCTTATGGAGTTCACTATCAAAGTGGCCGCTTCACCTGCCGAGAGGAAAGCCCTTACCAAGGACGGTCAGGAGATAGAGTGCAAACAGGATGCTCCTACTACGCTTTTCATCTATAAGACAGCGGTTGAGCAGCATCTCGGAGAAGTGGCGTATTTCAAGGTGATGTCAGGAGAACTTACTGAAGGACAGGATCTTGAAAATCCTGAGACAGGTGACAAGGAGAGGATCACGACTATATATGCTGTGGCTGGAAAGAAAAAGGAGAAGGTTTCCGACCTTTATGCAGGTGATATAGGATGTACGGTCAAGCTCCGTGCAGCCAAGACCAATGTTACTCTTGCGCAGCCTGGAACTGATATATCATACGAGAACATCAAGTTCCCTTCATCGAAATTCCGTACGGCAATAAAGGCCAAGGAAAACAAGGATGAGGAAAAGCTCGGAGAGGCTCTGAACAAGATGTCGGCTGAAGACCCTACCATAATTGTGGAATATTCTAAAGAGTTGAAGCAGACGATATTGAAAGGTCAGGGAGAGCATCATATCAATATCGTCAAATGGAGACTTCAGAATGAGAACAAGATAGAGATCGATATGTTCGCTCCGAAGATTTCCTACCGCGAGACGATTACAAAAGTGGCGGCTGCCAATTACCGTCATAAAAAACAGTCCGGAGGAGCAGGACAGTTTGGAGAAGTGCATCTTCTTGTCTGTCCTATTGTTGAAGGGGTGGAGCCTGTCAACAAATTCAAGGTTGACGGCAAAGAGATGGTATTGAACGTCAAGGGAAAGGAAAGCTATGATCTTGACTGGGGCGGCAAGCTTGAATTCTTCAACTGTATCGTAGGAGGATCTATCGATGCACGCTTTATGCCTGCTATCCTGAAAGGTATAATGGACAAGATGAATGAAGGACCGCTTACCGGCTCCCTTGCACGCGACATACGTGTATATGTCTATGACGGAAAGATGCACCCTGTGGATTCAAATGAAATATCTTTCGTGCTTGCTGCACGCAATGCGTTCAAGGAGGCATTCCGAAATGCAGGTCCTAAGATTATGGAGCCGATATACAATGTTGAGGTTCTGACTCCTTCGGAGTATATGGGAGCATGTATGTCCGACCTGCAGAACAGGCGTGCGATCATTGAGGGAATGGGAAGCGACAAGGGATTTGATATCATCAAGGCACGTGTTCCTCTTGCTGAACTCTACAAGTATTCCACTACTTTGAGCTCCCTTACATCGGGAAGTGCGACGTTCACTATGCAGTTTGCTGATTATCAGCCTGTACCGGGTGATGTCCAGGACAAGCTTCTCAAGGCTTATATGGAATCGGAGGCTGACGAATAGGCCAGCTGCCAAGATTCCGGAAATTTCAGGATTATCCCCGCTGCAGGTATATGTGGCGGGGATGATTTTCAAAACCATTATGTAGATGACGAAAAAGTTGATAGAGTGTGTATTTGCCATAGTTGTCTCTTGCGGTGCATCCTATGCGGCGGCTCAGCAGCCGGACTCGATTGGAGTGAAAGAAAGGAGGGACAGCATTATGGAGGCGAGAGTCACAGCTGAAAAATATGCTGAGGAGGTCTCTCCGAACAGGACCGGACACAAGCGGCTTGATGAAGTGGATTTCATATACGGGAATGTCGTATTCAGTTCCCCTGACCTTGTCAAGGCCATCCAGAACCTTCCCGGAGTCAATTCCGGTACGGAACTGATGTCAGGTCTCTATGTCCACGGAGGTGAGGGGTCTGACAATCTTTTCCTTCTTGACGGGGTTCCTATGTATCAGATAAGTCATCTTGGAGGATTGTTCTCTTCTTTCAACACGGATGTCGTCAGCCATCTTGACTTCTACAAAAGCGGTTTCCCGGCCAGATATGGCGGCCGGATGAGCTCAGTAGTGGATGTGAGCACCAGAGACGGAGATTTTGACAAATATCGCGGGACATTCATGATAGGGCTTATCGACGGCCGTCTGCAGTTTGAAGGTCCTATCGTAAAGGGCAGGACATCTTTCAGCCTGGCATTCAGGAGAAGCTGGATGGATGCGGTGCTGGCCCCTGTAATCAAATATGTAAATAAGAATAATGAGGACGGAGAGACAATCGGCGGCACATACGCCTTCTATGATATGAACGCTTCCGTCACGCACAAGTTTTCTGATGACAATATATTGTCCCTCAAATTCTATCATGGCAGGGACCGTCTGAAATTGAAGATGGATAAAGAAAAATCCGAATCCTATTATGACGGGAATGAACATAAGACCGTTTCGGGGACGGACAACCTGCATACTGACATTGCCTGGGGCAACACTCTCGCTTCTCTGAACTGGAGATACAGGATACGTGAAAATCTGAAAATGAAGGCTCTGCTGTACTATACGGGCAGCAATGCCGATGTCTGGTATTATCTGCATTCCTGGGAATTTGACAAGAATGTGAATGAAAGTTCCGTTGACGAGACCAACTTTTCCAGAATCAATGACATAGCATTCAATGCGGATTTCAACTGGATGCCGCACAGGTCTCACAATGTAAGATTCGGCACGTCATACCAGTTTCATATCTACAGCCCGTCACGACGTAGTCTGACAACAAGCGGTACGATCAGGGATGAAAAGTCATTGTCGCAGTATTATCAGGGGAACGAATTTTCACTGTACGCAGAGGACGAAATAACCGTCCTGGACAGGATTTCTTTGAATTTGGGGCTGAGGTATGCCATGTCGGCTGTCCCCGGGAAAACCTGGAACCGGCTTGAACCCCGGGTGTCCATAAATGTGGAATGTTGTGACGGAGTGGATTTCAGAGCTTCATATACTGAGATGAACCAATTCGCCCATCTGGTCTCCACGACATATCTTGATATTCCCACAAACTGCTGGCTTCCTTCAACGGCCGGGATTGCTCCTATGCACTCCAGGCAAGTTGCGGCGGGAATCTATTGCAGGCTTCCTCTGAATTTCCGTCTGAATGTAGAGGGGTGGTACAAGACTATGGACAATCTTCTGGAATATTCAGGAAAGAATGCCCTTTTCCCTCCTCTTGATGCCTGGGAGACTTCTTTCAACAAAGGAAAAGGACGTTCATACGGACTTGAGACTGAATTTGGGTGGCGTTCCAAAAAACTGTCCCTGACTGCATATTATACCCTGTCCTGGAGTCAGAGGAAATTTGAAGACATCTGGACTGACTGGTATTCGCACAGGTTTGATAACCGGCACAAGCTGACTCTTATGGGCAGCTGGAAAGTCAGCCGGACTGTCGACCTTTATGCCGGCTGGAACTATAACAGCGGCGGATGGATGACGGTACCTACCCATATTTACAATCCCGGAGAGGTGTTTGACAGGGTATACACCAAGCCTAATAATGTAAATCTTCCCGATTATCACCGCCTTGATATAGGTGCCAATTTCAGGCTATTGTCAAGGAGAGGCAATGAGCACATCTGGAACATAGGCGTCTACAATGTATATTGCAGAAAGAATGTTGTCTTTGTCGCAGTGGAAGAGAGGGAGGACAAAACACTTTACGGGACAGGACGGGCCATATTCCCTATAATACCGTCTTTCAGTTACACCATAAAATTCTGAGATGGGATATGAGAAAATCCAGTTTTATAATTATCGCTATCTTTTGCCTGGCATTGTCAGCGTGTGAGGTGGAGTTTGATATCAAAGGTCTGGACAGCGAGCCGCTTTTCTTGATGGACGGTCATGTCAGGAAGGATCCGTTCAGTCCCGGAGGCTGTAGCTTTCAGATGTATCTGTACGGTGTCCCGTCAGCTGCGGGAGACCGTGAATTTGACAAAGACGCCAGATGTTCCCTCAAAGTGTACAAGAACTCTGAGCTGATTGACACTAAGGATTATATTACGATTTCAACATTCTACGGACTTATCGCGGATTTTTATGAGGGAGTCTGTCCCGGAGATGAGATCACCATTACCGCCGAGTCCGCCGGTTTTCCTGCAGCGTTGTCACGGACAGTCATTCCCCAAGAACCTCCGGCAGTGGATGTGTCCTATTCTTTGGAGGGTAACGACCTGAAAATCCGTTTTTCTTTTGAAGACAATGCTGCTACTGACGATGCGTATGCCATCTGCTTCAGGAAAATCTTCTCCAACCGGCCTCCTGATGATTCTCAGATAGGCACTTCCTTTGACCTGTCTTTCGGGGAGTTGAGTGAATCCTCTTTCCTGGACATAGGACCGTTCGATGTTTCCTGGGAGGACGGGGACAGGTATTATGGCATTTTTGATGACACGTTCAATGGCAGGCGCAAGGATTTTGAAGTGACGGTTCCCGGAGTAGGGTTGCTTTCATACGAAGGTAATGTGTATGCCCGTATTGAGATACAGCGTATTTCCCCGGAAAGGCTGCGCTATGAAATCGCCTGCAACGACAAGGGAAGCAATGTCCTGGGATTTATCGGGCTGTCTCCAGTGACATTCGCATATACTAATGTTTCCGGAGGATCCGGAGTCTTTTCAAGCGGAAATGTCGGCTACAGCGACTGGGTTGAACTCTCACTGATGAAATAATTTTTGATGTCTGCTCCCGGCGTTGACTATATTTGAGCTTTGCTCATATATTACGTCTTGGCCTCGGCATAACCAAAGTAAACATTGTTTCTGCTCTCGGCGTTGACTATATTTGTGCTGAAACATATACTGTAGTGAATTATGATAGAGGAAATGTTGAGACCGCTGGTTTCGGAGCGGTTCCTGAATGAAGAGAGATACCGTAACGGGCATATAAGGATCATAAATGCTTTGCCTGGAATAAGGATTATGGGGCTGCATACCCCGGAGATGAAAAATGTTGCCAAAGAGCTGGCAGGAAGTGATGCTGCCCTGGAGATTATCCGTCGGTTTGAAAGAGAGGCTGGAAAAGGAAATACCGTTGATGAAATTTCTGGAATTCCGGAGTGTCCCTTGTGTTATGAAGAGAAAGTTATCTGGGGATTTATGTTGAATATGATGAAATTGCCGGTGGAGGAGAGGTTGGAGCGGATAGCGGCTTATGTCCCGCATATCGACAATTGGGCGGTGTGTGATTCGTTCTGCTGCTCTGCCAAATGGAAATGTCCAAAGGAGACCATTTGGGAATTTTTGCACCGTTATTTTGCTTCCTGCAATGAGTTTGAGGTACGTTTTGCCGTCATAATGTCCATGTGCCGCCTTATGGACAAGGATTGGCTGCCGGAGATTTTCGCGAAATTCGATGCCCTGGATTTCAATGTGATAAAGTCGGAATATGTCTCCTTGAAGCAGGCTAAAAAGGGTGATATAGACAATCTTGTGAAAGGTGTTGCCATAGGGGAGCCTCCATATTATGTACGTATGGGTGTGGCCTGGTTCCTTGCGACGGCGTTGGCCAAATTTCCTGCTGAGACGAGAGCTTATGCGGCAAAATCCAAGTTGCCTGAGGATGTGATCAAGCTGTATGTCCGCAAGGCCCGGGAATCGTTCCGCACACGGGAGGTTTCTCCATTTTAATTACTGTTAGGTGTGCCCAATGGATATTTTTCTGCCCGTTGGACACGGTGTAAAGGTGTTAAGTGTTTTAAAATCAATACTATAGTGAAATATCGGTGTGCCCAACAGCCTTTTTTCTGTCCGTTGGACACACTGTGAGTTGTATAAGTCTTTGATAATTAATGGTATAATAAAGGCGGGGTGTTCCCACTGGCCCGAAAAATGTCCATTGGGAACGGAAATGTGACAGAATCTTGCAACATTTGCCCGGATTGGAAAGTCTAATGTATGCTTCCGGGCAGGAGACGGGCTCTGATCCTGACGGGGCAATGAAAAGTTTAACCACCAAAGCCGGCACATCCTGTCGAAGTAGTCAAGACGGACGGGATATCCGGCGCATTAAAAACGATTGTTATGCAAAATATAGTTGCTCTTTTTATTCCGATTGGAATCTGTGTAGTGTTGCCGGTACTTGTTGTCTGGCTCAAATTGAGGTCAAAGAATCTGGCCATAGACAAGAAGGCCGCCGTGCTGATGAAGGCTATAGAGAACGGTATGGAAGTCGACACCAATCTGTTGCTTGAAGAGACTGATTCACCGAAGCGTAAGCAGTTTATCAAGACCGGACTTCTGGCCAAATTGCAGCTTGGAGTTATAGCTTCCGTTGCCGGTATTTCCGTCCTGGTGGTCTATCTTTGTAAGGTGGCTGGAGTTTGGGCTCTTTATACATCACTTGCATTGGTTGCAATAGGCATCGGTACACTTGTGGCCTATTTTGTAGGTATAAGATATCTGTCCCCGGAGATATCTGCGGAGGAGAAGAAGGCGGTCGAGACAACTGACAGCAAGAACGGGCAGGCAGTATAGTATAGTCACGGCAGTAAAGTGAACAAGGCGCAGTTCATAGAGCTTGTTTCGGAAAATCAGGAATCTTTGCGGAGATTCCTGACTGTTCTGTGTGGCGGCGACTCTTTCCGGGCTGACGACATAGCGCAGGAAGCGTTGTTGAAGGCATATATGTCTTTTGAAAAGTTCGAGGGAAAGTCGCGCTTTTCCACCTGGTTGTTCCGGATAGGTTACAATTGCTTCTATGACAATAGGCTCAAGTCTTCAAGGACGGAATTGGAGGAGCTCAAGCCGATACATGAGCAAAAATTCGACGAAGGAGTGCCGATGGGTGGGAACTTTGAATATCAGGGGCTTTATATGGCCATCGGCGGACTGCCTGAAGCGGAACGTACCGTGGTGCTCCTGTTCTATATGGAAGACAAGTCCATAAAGGAGATTGAAGCGATCATGGATATGCCGTCAGGAACGGTCAGGTCGCATCTGTCAAGGGCGAGGGCTCATCTAAGGGATTATTTAAAAAATGGTGTTTATGGCGACAGAAAAGGATATAAGGAAGTTTATTAAGGGCAATGCACCGGAATTGACTGACAGTGACAGGTTTATGGCGGACCTTACCAGGCAGATTGACCTGCTTCCCGTGCCGTCCGCATTGGCCGGCAAGGACAGGGATGTGGAGTCTGAAATCAGAATTGTCCGCGAGCTTGCCCGTTCCGTCAAGCGGAGACATCTGCGTGCGGCATTGTTGGCTATAATGGTCGCCTTGATGACCTTTATTCCGGTTATGTCTCTTTGGCTGGCTTATCCGGTCATCTGGGAAACGCTTTCCAAATATGGCTACTACATTTTCGGGGCTGTTTCCGCTTTAATCCTTTACGGTTCCCTCTTGCGGACCAGCTCATTCCGCATCCGCTGAAGCTTAGGATAGCATAAGCGTCAGGCTGATGAAATCCTCCACGCTGAGACGCTCGGGACGAAGTTCGAAGACTGGATCGGCAAGGAATCCGGACAGCTGTTCTTCTGACCATTTTTCTTTTTCTGCTTTGGCCTTTATAATAGGCTTAAGAGAATTCCTCAATGTCTTGCGCCTCTGGTTGAATCCTGTCTTTACTATCGCTTTGAAAAGGCTTTGGTCGCATCCGAGGGAAGTGCGTGAGTTTCGTACGAGTCTGATGACGGCTGATTTTACCTTTGGAGGAGGGTTGAAAGCACCCTCACCGACTGTAAACAGATATTCTATATCATACCAGGCCTGAAGCAGTACGGACAGAATCCCGTATGTCTTTGTTCCTGGTTTTTCTGCAATGCGTTCAGCTACCTCTTTCTGGATCATACATACCACTTGCGGAATCTGTTCTTTATAGTCAAGAATCTTGAAGAAAATCTGTGATGAAATGTTGTATGGGAAGTTTCCGATGACGCAGAATTTATCTTTGAAGAAATTTTCCAGTTTGAGCTTCAAGAAGTCGGCTTCTATCAGCGAACCGTTTACCTGAGGATAGTTCACAAGCAGATAGTCAACGGATTCTCTGTCTATTTCAACCATTTTCAGGTCCAGTTCCGGTCTTTTGAGCAGGAATTGTGTCAGCACTCCCATACCTGGACCGACTTCCAGGACATCTATGGTCTTCTTGTTTTCGTCTGCCGGCTCTGCTTTTCCGGGATTATCCTCAACCTGCCTGCTGTCGCCATATAGTGCAGTCTCTGTGTCCAATGCGTCCGCGATTCTCTGTGCGATAGACAAATCTGTCAAAAAGTGCTGGCCAAGTGCCTTCTTTGCTCTTACTTCCATCCTCTGAATAATAAACTGACGGCAAATATAATGGTTAAAAGCCAAATATTGTTATCGGATGTGTCAAATATTCCTTCGGGGCTGTGGGCGTATCAGGGCTGAGGGTGAGAATAAAAGTTCCCAATGTACGGAATTTCTGCACATTGGGAACGGTGCATTTTTATAATGTATTGATTATCTGTTGACTGATAAATAAGAAAGTTCCCAATGCAGCATATTTTGTTACATTGGGAACTATGTGGGCAGCATTATAAAAGAAAGATTATTTTTTGCTGATGTCTATGAACGGAATGGTGCCGCCTCCATTGTAGGTCGGGAGAATGCCGTTCCATTTCTGTATTGCGTCCTGACGTACGAGCAGCTCATTCAGAGAGGCTGCGACCGTGCGGTTGTAGTAGGCCTCGCCGTCGGCTTGTATTTTCAGCGCGGCTGCCTCGCCCTCAGCCTTTGCGATGGCTATCTTTGCATTGGCTTCCGCTTCCTTTACCTGGTTTTCCGCTCTCAATGCACTTTGTATGGCGGCGTTTTTCTCATCAATCATTTTTCTGAGTGATTGTGGAGGTGTGATCTGTGATGTGAATTCCTTGACAATAAAGCCCTCCGCATTCATCGACTGCTCCAGCATAGCTCTGACTTCCGCCTCGAACTTGGCCCTTGAGCCCATCAGGTCGTCTGAAGTGTAGCCGTTTGCGACAATCCGGTATGCGTCATAGATGCAGGTACGCATATATCCGGCCTCAATGTCTGCCAGCGGTCTTCTGTATGTGGCGAATACTTCCGTGGCTTTGTCCCTGTTGAGCTGATATGCCATCACCGGATCCATTTCGAAAATCGCTGCATCCTTTGTCGTGACAGTGAAAGGGGAGTAGTCAACCCTCTGGATATAAACTGGATAGGTGTATATTGACGTTGTAAGCGGGTTGTAGAATGTCCATCCGCTCACTGGAGTTGCCTTGAGCGTCCCCTGCTCCGTCAAATCGAATTTTTTGAATTTGATGCCCACTTCCGAAGAATCCACGATAGTGCAGCATGACATACATAAGATTATGACGATTATTGTAACTGACAATGAAATCGCATAACTTTTCTTGAATTTGAATCTGTCCATTGTATTTTAGATTAGTATCAAAGGTTCAAATATAGTGAACATTTTATGTGATTGGATATGCTTTGGGGGCTTAATTAGGGGGAATGACAGTATTTTACGAATCATACGGTAGTTTTGGCTGTTTCCGGATGTAAATCAATCAGAATTTCTTATTTTTGTCGGCTGGTCTGAAGAGGACTGCGGAATCGTCGGCAGATATGACGGTCCCGTTTGTGAAAGGAAAAAGTTAAAGCAATATAATTATGTACAGGACACATACTTGCGGGGAACTCCGCATCGGGAATGCCGGTCAGACAGTGACATTGGCCGGATGGGTTCAGAAATCGAGGAAACTCGGGGGAATGACATTCGTTGACTTGCGCGACCGCTATGGCATCACTCAGCTTGTAGTTGACGCGACTGCCGATGCCCCTCTTGTCGAGACCGCATCGTCACTTGGACGTGAATGGGTAATCCAGGTTACGGGAACAGTAGTCGAGCGTCAGAGCAAGAACGCGAAGATGCCTACCGGAGACATTGAAATCAGCCTTTCTGAAATAAAGGTTCTCAATAAGGCGAACATACCTCCTTTTACAATTGAGGATGAAAGCGACGGAGGAGAAGAACTCCGTGCGAAATACAGATATCTTGATTTGCGCAGGAACCCTCTGCAGAAAGCTTTGAAGCTCCGCCATCAGATTGCGCATGAAGTCCGCAACTATCTTGATGCAAAGAACTTCCTTGAGATAGAGACCCCTTATCTGATCAAGTCCACTCCGGAAGGAGCACGTGACTTTGTCGTGCCTTCACGTATGAATCCGGGGCAGTTCTACGCGCTTCCACAGTCGCCGCAGACTTTCAAGCAGCTGCTTATGGTGGCGGGATATGACCGCTATTTCCAAATTGTTCGCTGTTTCCGTGACGAGGATCTCCGCGCGGACCGTCAGCCTGAGTTCACACAGATTGACTGCGAGATGTCTTTCGTTGACCAGGAGGACGTGCTTGACACTTTCGAGGGTATGATGAGGACTCTGTTCAAGAATGTCCTGAATGTGGAGATAGAAGGAAGGATTCCTCGTATGAGCTGGTATGACGCAATGGATTTCTATGGTTCGGACAAACCGGACATCCGTTTCGGGATGAAAATCCACGAGATTACCGACAAGGTCCAGGGACACGGTTTCTCTGTATTTGACAGTGTCGAATATGTGGGTGCCATCAATGTGGAAGGTGCGGCTGAATATACACGCAAACAGATTGATGAGATTACAGAATGGGTCAAGAGACCTCAGGTCGGAGCCAAAGGTCTTGTCTATATCAAAATCAATGCAGACGGCAGCATCAAGTCTTCAGTTGACAAGTTCTATAGCGCGGAGGAACTTAAAGCTGTGGCTGATTATATGGAAGCCAAGGCAGGTGATATGATACTCGTGCTTTGCGGAGCCAAAAGGAAGACCCAGACAATGCTTGGTGTTCTCCGTCTTGAGATGGGCAACCGTCTCGGACTCCGTGACCCTTTCAATTTCGCTCCTCTTTGGGTGGTGGATTTCCCTCTGTTTGAGTGGGATGACGAGACCCAGCGTTTCTATGCTATGCACCATCCTTTCACCGCTCCTAAACCGGAACACCTTGAGCTTTATTACAGCGACAAGAAGGAAGATCTGGAGAAAGTCTGTGCAAACGCATACGATTTTGTTCTCAACGGTACTGAGCTTGGTGGCGGTTCCATCCGTATACACGAGGCGGATATGCAGCAGAGGATGTTTGAGATTCTCGGCATAAGCAAGGAAGATGCGGAATATAAGTTCGGATTCATCATCAATGCCTTCAAGTTCGGAGCTCCGCCTCACGGAGGACTTGCATTCGGCTTCGACCGTGTATGCTCTTTGTTCGGAGGTCAGGAGACTATCCGTGACTATATCGCATTCCCTAAGAACAACCAGGGCCGTGATGTGATGATAGATTCTCCGTCATATATCGATCAGGAGCAGATGGATGAGCTTTTCCTTGAAAGCAAGGCATCAAAAGAATAATGACTGCTGTCCGCAGACAGCCGGATATGCTTAAGGGCCGCCAAAATAATGGCGGCTCTTTCTTTTTGTGCCAGCCTGAAATTTCGTATCTTTGGAACCTTTAATTGATAGTGATGTTATGAAAGTACTTTTGGTGAACGGCAGTCCGCACAAGGAGGGCTGCACATATACTGCATTGCAGGAAGTGGAAAAAGAATTGAATGCGGAGGGAATCGAGACCGAGTTTTTCTGGCTTGGCGCAAAACCCGTTGCCGGATGCTATGGATGCGCCAGATGCCTTGAGACAGGCAGATGCGTCATTGACGATGTCGTAAATGTGTTTCTTGACAAGGCCTCTAAGGCAGACGGGTTTGTTTTCGGCTCGCCTGTGCATTTTGCCAGTGCGTCAGGGGCGGTTACTTCTTTTATGGACAGGGCGTTTTATGGCAAAGGCAAGATTTTCCGTTACAAGCCTGCCGCTGCTGTAGTAAGCTGCCGAAGAGGAGGCTCTACAGCGACATTTGACCAGCTGAATAAATATTTTTCAATATCATCAATGCCTGTTGTCTCGTCCAAATATTGGAATATGGTACACGGAAACACTCCGGATGAAGTCCGTCAGGACCTTGAAGGACTGCAGATTATGCGTGAGCTCGGCAGAAATATGGCCTGGATGCTCAAATGCTTTGAGGCAGGACGCGCTGCAGGTATAGAACCTCCGAAGAAAGAGATACCTGTGAAGACCAATTTCATAAGATAAATATAGCAAAAGTCGAGAGCAGAGGCGAAATAAATTTCGACTATGCCGAGACCAGAGCGTTTATATGGACACAAAGTGGACAAATATTGTTTAACATAAAATTCTGCGAATGAAAACAAAACATCTTGTACTGTTTGCATCTGCGATGCTGACGGGCTTCAGCGCTGTTGCCCAGACCTCAGGTAATGATGAGGGCAAAGCGAAAGCTTATATGGTGGCGGATGCCCATCTTGATACACAGTGGAACTGGGACATCAAGACCACCATTGACAAATATGTCTGGAATACCTTGAACCAGAATCTGTTCCTTTTGGAACATTATCCTGATTATGTGTTCAATTTTGAAGGAGGAGTTAAATATTCCTGGATGAAAGAATATTACCCTGAGCAGTATGAGAAGCTCAAGGAATATGTCAAGAATGGAAGATGGCATATTTCAGGAAGCAGCTGGGAGGCGTCTGATGCCCTTGTCCCTTCTACGGAGGCGTTTATCCGCAATATTATGCTCGGCCAGACATATTACCGCCAGGAGTTCGGCACTGAGAGCACCGACATCTTCCTTCCGGACTGTTTCGGATTCGGGTGGAACCTTCCGACTGTCGCTGCGCATTGCGGCCTTATAGGTTTTTCTTCGCAGAAGCTGGACTGGCGCAACAAGCCGTTCTACGGTGACAGCAAGCATCCTTTCACCATCGGTCTGTGGCAGGGAGTGGACGGAAGCAGGATAATGCTTGCGCACGGATATGACTACGGACGCAAATGGAAAGATGAGGATCTTTCTGAAAGCGGTTATCTTAAGGAGCTGGCTTCACGCACTCCTCTGAATACGGTCTACCGCTATTACGGTACAGGTGATATAGGAGGTTCTCCTACAATGACTTCTGTGCGTGCCGTTGAAAGGGGAGTGCACGGGAACGGACCGGTGGAGGTCATAAGTGCTGCTTCTGACCAGCTTTTCAGGGATTATCTCCCGTTTGCATCCCATCCGGAACTGCCTGTGTTTGACGGGGAGCTTCTGATGGATGTGCACGGAACAGGATGCTATACGTCCCAGGCTGCTATGAAGATGTACAACCGTCAGAATGAACTTCTTGGAGATGCAGCAGAGAGGGCTGCGCTTGCAGCTGACTGGCTCGGTGCCGAATATTATCCTTCAGAGACATTGACTGATTCGTGGAGGCGTTTCATCTTCCATCAGTTCCACGATGACCTGACAGGAACAAGCATTCCGCGCGCATACGAATTCTCATGGAACGATGAACTTCTGTCTTTGAAGCAGTTCTCTGACGTGCTGACAAATTCCGTGAGCGGTGTTGCCGCTATGATGGATACAAGAGTCAAAGGGACTCCTGTCGTTTTCTACAATGCCAACGGTTTCGCTGTCACTGATGTCGTGGAAGTCCAGCTTGATTCTCCTAAAAAGAAAGGTTTTCAGGTCTATGACGCGCACGGCCGTAAGGTCCCTTCACAGGTTGTGGACTATAAGGACAGCAAAGTGACTGTGCTGGTTGAGGCTACGGTTCCGGCCAACGGTTATGCCGTGTACGATTTCCGTATTTCCGGAGGTGTACAGACTCCTTCACGGAAGTCAGTCGGAGCGGTTGAAAACGGCGTCTACAGAATCTCATTTGATGCAAACGGTGATATAGTGTCCCTTGTGGACCTCAGGGAGGACAAGGAGCTTGTCGCTGAAGGAAAGGCGATACGTCTAGCCCTGTTTACGGAGAACAAGTCTTACGCCTGGCCTGCCTGGGAAGTCCTGAAAGAGACTGTGGACAGGGAGCCGGTTTCAATTGTTGAGGATGTGAAAGTCTCTCTTGTCGAGGACGGTGCCGTCCGCAGGACCGTGTGCGTGGAGAAAAGATACGGAGAATCCAGCTTCAGGCAATATATCCGTCTTTATAAAGGTGCGCTGGCTGACAGGATCGATTTCTATAATGAAGTCGACTGGAATACGATGAATGCTCTGCTTAAGGCTGAATTCCCTCTGGCTGTGGCAAATGAAAAAGCTGTATATGACCTTGGGATCGGTTCTGTGGCAAGGGGCAACAATACGGATACGGCATACGAAGTCTATTCGCACCAGTGGACTGACCTTACAGCTGCAGACGGAAGCTATGGAGTATCAGTGCTTAACGACGGGAAATACGGATGGGACAAGCCTTCCGACAACAACATCCGTCTTACCTTGCTTCATACTCCTCAGACAAGGAGAGGATATGCTTATCAGGACCGTCAGGATCTTGGATACCATACGTTCACATATAGTCTGACAGGACATCGCGGAGAACTTGACAAGGCGGTGGTGTCAGAAAAGTCGGATGTTCTCAACCAGCCGGTAAAGGCATTTGTTTCATCTGAGCATAGAGGAGTTCTCGGGAGGACATTCTCGTTTGCCTCTTCCGACAATCCGAATGTTGTGATCAAGGCATTGAAGAAGGCTGAAATGTCTGATGAATATGTTGTCAGGGTATATGAAAAAGGCGGTGTGAAAGCCCAGAATGCTGAAATAACATTCGCCGGGGATATACTTGAAGCCTGTGAGGCGGACGGAACGGAGAAGACGACAGGTGATGCCTCGTTTGACGGCAATAAGCTGCAGGTTTCTCTCGGGCCTAACTGCATAAGGACGTTCAAGGTGGTGCTTAAGAAGAATCACAAGGCACAGACTCCTCAATACAAGGCTCTTCCTCTTGAATATAATCATAAATGTTTCTCCTGGAACGCTTTCCGCCATGAGGTGAACTTCGGATCCGGCTACAGCTATGCGGCTGAACTGCTTCCTGAAAATGAGATCGTGTCTGCCGGAGTGCCTTTTGTAATAGGAGACAAGGATGCGGAAAACGGTGTGGCCTGCGACGGAAGGACCGTTAAGCTTCCTGCAGGATATAACAGGCTTTATGTTCTTGCCGCTTCTTCTGAGGCTGACAATACTGTCGGATTCAAGATTGGAAATATGTCTGTTGAGGTCAATGTTCCGTTCTTCGGCGGCTTTATCGGCCAGTGGGGACATCTCGGACATACTGCTGGCTTCTTGAAAGCTGCTGATGTGGCCTATGTGGGAACCCACAGCCATTCTACTGTAGGTGATGAGTCATACGAATTCACCTATATGTTCAGATATGCCTTTGACATTCCGGAGGGGGCGGATTCTGTCGTTCTTCCTGACAACAGGGGGGTAGTCGTGTTCGCAATGACGGTGGCTGATGAAAGCTGTCCTGATGTCGTACCTGCATCTGAACTTTTCCGTACGGCCATCAAAGACACAGAGCCGTCATCAGAGTATGTACAGAAAGTGAATCTTCTGAAAGATGCTAAGATTATCGGATATTCCGGTTATGCCAATGACAGGGAGATGCCTGCATTTGCTGTGGACGGTGATGTGAAGACAAAATGGTGTGATGCCGGGGCGGCTCCTTACCATCTTGATTTTGACCTCGGACAGGTCCGGACCATCTCCGGGTGGAAACTTGTCAATGCCGGTATAGAGCAGATGTCATACGTTACCAGAGGGTGCTATCTTCAGGGAAGGAACTCGCTTTCTGAGGACTGGAAAACGATAGACGGTATTGACGGCAACCGTAAGGATGTGGTGATCAGAGATGTCACTCCGGCGGAATACCGTTATATACGTCTTTTTGTGACCGGTCCGACCCAGTCTCCGGGCCAGGGAGTGGCGCGAATCTATGAAATAGAAGTCTACTGATGACTTCCGCATATAATTAAAGCCACCTGAAAAGGTGGCTTTAATTATTTTATCTTACGCCAGAAGTGATTTGACGATTGTGGAGATAAGCTTTCCGTCGGCTATGCCTGCCAGACGTTTTGTCGCTACTCCCATCACCTTGCCCATGTCGGAAGGCTTTGATGCCCCTGTCTCGGCGATGATTTTTACCAATTCTGTCTTCACCTCTTCCTCGCTCAGCTGTTTCGGAAGATAGACTTCCATTGCTGCAGCTTCCGCAAGTTCATTTTCCGCAAGCTCAGGACGTCCGGCCTGATTATATTGCTCCGCGCTTTCCTTGCGCTGCTTCACGAGTTTCTGTATGATCTTGACTATGTCTGCGTCAGTCAGCTCCCCGTTGCTTCCTTCCGCTGTCTTTGCAAGAAGAATAGCTGCCTTTATTCCTCTGAGGGCAGCAAGACGCACAGTCTCCTTTGCCTTCATCGCGGCAACCATATCCGTCTGAATTTGTTGTTCAAGTGCCATATATAAATGTTTTTTGTGATTTATCTGTATTTCTCATATCCGGGCATCGCAATACCCGCAATAAAATCTTTGAATTCCTTGTCCTCCTTGGGGCATATAAGCAATACGTCCTCCGTATCGATGACCATATAGTTCTCCAGGCCTTTCACGGCTATTAGCTTGTCCTTGTTTTTGGAGATTATCAGGTTTCCTCTGCATCCGTCTGACAGAATCCTGTCCGCCGAGATCGTATTCTTCTCCGTATCCTGTGTCATCATTGATTCCTGGAGGGATTCCCATGCTCCGATGTCCGACCATCCGAATGATGCTGGATACAGCCAGGCAATACCTGTCTTTTCCATCACTCCATAATCTATGGATATTTTAAGGCAGTCCGTATATGCCCGCGAAATGAATTCGTTTTCGGCCGGGCTTCCGATTGCTGTCTCCCAACCGTTGAAAAGCCTGGTGACTTCCGGAAGATATTTTTCCATCTCCTCCCTTATGGTTTCCGCTTTCCAGGCGAATATTCCTGAGTTCCAGAAAAACTCACCGCTGTCTACAAACACTTTTGCAAGTTCTTTGTCCGGCTTCTCAGTGAAGGTCTTGACTTTTATCGCACTGTCCGTGTTGCAGGCTTCTTTTCCTCCGGTAATCTGGATATATCCGAAATTCGAGTCCGGCCGTGTAGGAGGCACTCCGATCGTCATGAGCACTTTGTTGGCTGTGGCGTATTCGAGCGCGTTCTGCACTGTTTCCGCGAATTTGTCCTCGTCTGTGATGATGTGGTCCGACGGAGTTACTACCATTGCCGCATCGGGGTCCCTTTTCAGGATAGTGTATGTCGCGTAGGCTATACAAGGTGCGGTGTTTCTGCTGTATGGCTCAAGGAGAAGGTTCTCGTCCTTTATTTCCGGAATCTTTTCTTTGACAAGGTCCCTGTATTTTGCGGAAGAAACGATGATTATATTCTCCTTGGGAATGAATTTGGCGAATCTGTCATAGGTATCCCTGATGAAAGTTCTGCCTTCCCCGTCCAGGTTAAGGAACTGCTTGGGACAATTGTTCCTGCTGATAGGCCAGAGTCTTGTCCCTGCTCCTCCTGCCATTATTATACAGTATTGGTTATTTTGCATAATATATCAATGTTTTGCAAATGGTCGTTCTGTCAAACAAATGTCGGGAAAAAGGCCTCTGGGTAGTATTCTATCTTTGTCCCGTCCGTGTCAAAGATGACTGCTATGACATCAAATCTGCATTCGGCGTCAGCAATCCTGCCTTTGATGGACGAATACTTCCCTGTACGGCATCCCTGTGAAAGGAACCTTGCCGCAGCAGAGGCAATCCGTTTCTGTTTTGTCACCGTCACGCATTCCTGAGGCCGGGCCTGCATTGGCGGACGGCGGGTCTTCACTTCCACAAAATGTATTCCATCATTGTCGTATGAGATAATGTCTATCTCAAGATGACCGCTTCTCCAGTTCCTTTCCAATATCGTATGCCCG
>VSOK01000025.1 GCA_009774765.1 Bacteroidales bacterium | reverse complement strand
GTGGAAGTGTGCCGTACTGCACACTTCCACCAACCACTTTTGTCATGATCACCAACCAAAAATGTCAATTATACCACATATTGTCTGCCAATTGATTGTAAAACAGTATGGCCTATATAAGATATGCTGTTTTGTAATTTGTTGATTATTACTGCATTGCAAAGACCCGCCCGGTTGGTTTTTCAGTCGCTCACACAATTGCTGATTCTATAATGAGAGATGAAGTATAGGGAACGGTCTGCCTGCATCGTCGGTCTCGTCTCTGGAGATGATCTTGAAGCCACATTTCTGATAGAAACTCAATGCACCTGTATTCTGCTCGTTTACATCCACAAATCTGCATCCTTTGTCTTTTGCCAGTTCAATGAACCGGCGGCCTGTCCCTGCCTTCTGCCTTCCGGTTGAGATGAACAGCATTTCAATTTTACACCCCGACAACCCCATAAATCCGACAATTTCATCTTCATATACGGCGACAAACATTTTGACGGAAGGGAAGTACAGGCTTGTCAGTTTTTCTCTTATTTCTGTAATGTCGTCATCTGCCAGGAAAGTATGGCTGGAACGTACGGAATCCTCCCAGATTTCAACGAGTTTGGGATAATCTTCATTTCTGCATTGTCTTATAGTTGTTTCCATACGTTGGACATATCTCTGAAAGGGTTCTTCATATCTTGTCAAATTGTCGGCAAGCCTGGCAGAATCTACTGTCTATTTGTCTTTGAACGGAAACGGAAATAGAACATCAGTCCTGCACTGGTAAGGCCGAGAGGGAAGGACAGCCAGATTCCTGTGATTCCCCAGTCCATAATGAATCCGAAGAAATATCCTGAAGGCAGAGAAATCAGAATGTATGCAATAAATGCATAAAGCATCACCGGCTTGACATCTGCAATGCCTCTGAGTGCATTGGAATATGCGCATTGAAGACCGTCTCCGAACTGGTAGATTACCCATGGTATTGTAAGTGCAGAGACAAGTGACGCCACTTCCGCACTGTCGGTAAACAGACCTCCGATATGGTTTCTGAAACAGAAGATCACTACGCTGACGACAGTGGCCATAATGAGTATGAGCTGGAAGCCTGCCCCTGCGGACCTTCTTACGGACACGATGTCATTCTGGCCTTTGAACACGCTGACACGTACTGCGATCGCGGCTGCCATTCCGTAGTACATCATAAAGCCGAGCTGCCCTACAGTAACCATCACCTGATGGGCTGCAAGGGCTGCGGTTCCGAGCCATCCGACCATAATTGTGGCTATGTTGAACGATGCGGTCTCCATACCCATCTGCAGTCCCACAGGCAGTCCGAGCCTGTTAAGCCTGATGAAGTCCTCCCTGTTTATACCGCTTTGCGCAAATCCTTCCCTGTATATCCTGTATCTGTCCGTATAGAAGAATATTGCGGCAAAGACAATCACCATCAGTATTCTGGAGACAAGAGTGGCGATACCCGCTCCGAGCAGTCCGAGTTCAGGAGCTCCGAGCTTTCCGTAGATAAGAATCCAGTTGCCTATGATATTGAATACATTTCCTCCGAGAAGAATCCACATCGGAGTCCTTGTATCGGTAATCCCGTCCGCAAACTGTTTGAACGCATTGAATATAAGGACGAAGAAAAGTGAAACCAGCAGTATCAGATAATACGGCCGTATCAGCGGTATCAGTTCTTCCGGCTGGCCGAGTCTTCCTATATTTATATATAGCACTCCCATTGCGGCCATAAGCAGCATTGCCATCAAAGAATTTGTCAGAAGACTGTTCTTCAATGAACGTCCGATCCCTGGAGCGTCACCTTTGCCGAACAGGTTGCCGACTATGGGCGTCAGACCGTATGAATATCCTGTGGCGAAGACTATCGCCAGGTTCATCATATTATTGACGAACCCCGAAGCGCCAAGCTCCGGAGTTCCGTAATTTCCGACCATCATCGTATCTGCAAGGCTCACCAGAATCATTCCGAGCTGTCCGATTACTATCGGAACGCCAAGCGTTATCAGAGGTCCGTAATGTCTCTTGAATTGCTTCAGATACATTCTATTTTTCTTTTGTCTTGTCTGCCTTCTTGTATTTGAAACGTCTGATCTTCTGTGTGGCCGTCTTTTCAAACGGTTCCTTGACCACTTCGACCGAGTTCACCTTTGAGAATTTGTTGACGTGCTTGTTCACATAGTTCAGCACTGCCTGTTTCCTTGCCTCAAGCTTCTCAAAGAACTGGTCTTCTCCTTCCTGGTCCCAGTCTATGATGTTGTCATTGAACTGGACAAGGGCTACAATCCTTCCGTCACGTTCCATTACGATTGACTCGTTAACTTCATCAAGGTCATTTATGACCTTTTCAATCTCCTCAGGATAGATGTTCTCACCTGAAGGTCCGAGAATCATATTGTTGAGGCGTCCTTTGATATAATAGCGTCCTTTTTCATCCTGTACCGCAAGGTCATTTGTCCTGAGCCATCCGTCATCCGTAAATACGGTCCTTGTACGTGCCGGGTCCTTGTAGTAGCCGAGCATTACATTGTCCCCTTTTACCACGATTTCACCCTCTCCGGTTTCAGGATTCTTGTTGTCAAGCTTGACTGTCACCCCGTATGCCGCGCATCCGGTCGAGCCTACTTTGGTCTGTTTCGGGTTTGCGGTACAGATAAGAGGTGCCGTCTCCGTAAGTCCATATCCTATGGCATAAGGGAATTTTGCCTGTTTAAGGAATGACTCCACAGTACTGTCCAGTTTCGCTCCTCCGATTCCGAAGAATTTTATCCTGCCTCCGAAAGTGGATTTAAGTTTCATACCTATGAAACGGTAGAGTACGGAAGGCATCTTGGCCTTCATCCATTTCAGGATACGGCTCCTTCTGATTGTCGGAACAACGCTGTTCTTGTAGATTTTCTCAATGATCAGAGGCACGGAAAGCATTACTGACGGCCTTACTGTCTTCAATGCGTCAAGAAGCACGGACGGTGTCGGCGGCTTCTGTATATATGCTACGCTTGCACCTACAAATATAGGATAAAGCACTCCGATACTCAGCTCGTAGGTGTGGGCCATAGGAAGTATGGACAGCCAGATGTCCTTGTGGGTACATTTGTGAGCGTGATATGATATCTTGATATTTGTGCAGAGGTTCCTGTGGCTTAGCATTACGCCTTTGGCGTTGCCTGTCGTACCGGACGTGTATATGATAGTCGCGAGGTCATTCGGAAGAGGACTTATGACGCGTCCGTTGCACGTGTATGCCTTGTCATCCCTGTGGATGATGTCGAATGTCTCTATGTCAATGACCAGCACGAGTTTGTCTATGCACTCTTTGCTGATTTTTCCGAGCAGTTTCTGCGAAACGAAAATGGCCTTGCAGCCGGAATGTGTCAGTATGTTTGTAACCTCGTTCTCCGAAGAATCCGGCAGTATAGGTACCGATATCCTTCCGAAAGGTACAAGTGAAAACATTGCGACGGTCCAGTTGGGCATATTCTGGGAGAGGATCGCGACTCTGTCGCCCGCGCCTATTCCATATCTTGAAAGCCTGGCGGAAATCTCGTCGCATTTCTTGCGGAAACTTCCGTATGTGTATGCCATATCCGAGTCAAGCATAAAAGACATTTTCTTGTTCTCGTATACGGCAGTGGAGTATTCATACAATTTGCCTAATGTATCGACGTATTTCTCTCTGTATTTGAGAATCCGCCTTGAAAAGAAGTTCATATTTTTTCTTTTTAATGAGTAATATATTTTTCAGGATGCTTCCCGACCAGATGCATTTCTTCATACATCTGCTGAATACGTGCCATATCGGCCCTTGCATCATCTGTAAGCTCTACTTTTTCAGCGATTCCGACACGTTTTGTGCCCCAGTCGAAATAGCACAAGTAGACAGGAACACCGGTTTCCCTGGCGATTGTATGGAATCCAGCCTTCCATTTCCTTACCGGCTGGCGTGTGCCTTCCGGAGCTATTGCAAGGTGGAACTTGTCCACTTTGTTCATTTCCTTTATTACACTCAGTACGATGGAGGACGGGTTTTTCCTGTTTACAGGTATTCCTCCCATTTTTCTGATTACAGGTCCGAGGGGCCATTTGAAAAATTCCTCCTTGACCATACACAGGGCCTTGCCTCCTACCGACTGGTAGAACAGATAGGCTACTACAAAGTCCCAGATTGAAGTGTGTGGCACTCCCAAAAGAATACATTTGTCCTCAGGAGCTGTACCTCCGACAGGGGTCCACCCCCATATCTTAAGAATGAATCTGCAAAATTTTCTCCACATGATATTAGATGTTTACATCTTCAAGTTCCTCCTCGCTACGGAGGTTCTGCCTGATGAAATTCTGTCTGTCTATAGTATTGTCTCCCATATAGAACTCAAGAAGTTCCGCTATGCTTTCTTCATCGCTTAGCTTGACAAGGTCAAGCCTCATATCCTCTCCGATGAAGTTGACGAACTCATCGGAGGAAATCTCTCCGAGACCTTTGAACCTCGTGACTTCCACACCTTTGTTCAGGGATTTTATTGCGGCTTCCTTCTCTTCTATGGAATAGCAGTACCGTATCTCCTTTTTGTTCCTGACCCTGAAAAGGGGAGTCTGGAGTATGTGCACATGTCCTCTGCGCACAAGATCAGGGTAATATTTCAGGAAGAATGTGAGGACAAGCATCCTGATGTGCATTCCGTCATCATCGGCATCCGTCGCTACGATGATGTTGTTGTAGCGCAGATTGTCCATCTCATCCTCCACTCCGAGAGCTGCCACCAGCAGGTTGAGTTCTTCGTTCTCCGCCACTCTCTTACGGCTTTCTTTGTAGCAGTTGATAGGCTTTCCCCTGAGGCTGAACACTGCCTGGTTGTTGGCGTTGCGGACCTTTGTGATCGTTCCGCTTGCGGAATCTCCCTCCGTGATGAAGATGCTTGTCAGCTCCGTCTCGTGCTGTCTGCCTTTTGCCAGCTTGTCATTGAAGTGGATCCGGCAGTCACGCAGTTTCTTGTTGTATACGTTTGTGCGTTTGGTACGCTCCTTCGTCTTTTTCTGTATGCCGGAGATTTCTTTCCGCTCCTTTTCTGAAGCTATGATCTTTTCCTGGATCGCTCCTGCCGCATCTTTGTGCATGTGCAGATAGTTGTCCAGGTTTGTCTTTATGAAATCATTTACGAATGATCTTATCGTAGGGCCCTGTTCAGATACCTTTTTCCCGTTTTCATCCTTTTTCTCTTCCCACATATAGGTGGATCCGAGCTTGATTTTGGTCTGTGACTCGAAAAGCGGTTCCTGGATCTGTATGCTGATAGCCCCGACTACTCCCTGGCGGATATCTTCAGGAGCATAGTCTTTTTTGTAGAACTCTTTAAGCGTTTTGGCGATTGCCTCCCTGAAGGCGGCAAGATGCGTTCCTCCGTCTCTTGTGTTCTGACCGTTGACGAATGATGATATGTTCTCCCCGTAGCTGTTGCCGTGGGTAAGGACGATTTCTATATCTTCCCCTTCAAGATGGATAGGAGGATACAGCGGCTCTTCCGAGATCGAGTCGTTTATAAGGTCCAGAAGACCGTTCTTGGAGCTGAATGAAGTCCCGTTTATGTTGAGTGTGAGACCCTTTTTAAGGTAGGAGTAGTTTTTCAGCAGGGACTCTACATATTCCATATTGTATGAATAGTCCCCGAACATTTCGCTGTCTGCGGTAAATCTGATGAATGTTCCGTTCTTCTCTTTTGTCGGTCTTTTACCGGAATCCTGCAGCTTGCCTTTGGAATACAGTGCGAAGGAACTCTCTCCGTCACGGAACGATTCCACATAGAATGAAGACGAAAGCGCGTTGACTGCTTTCGTACCCACTCCGTTGAGACCTACCGACTTTTTGAATGCCTTGTCGTCGAATTTTCCTCCGGTATGAAGCTCGCTTGTTGCCTTTACAACAGAATTCAGAGGAATTCCGCGTCCGAAGTCCCTTACAGTCACCTCATTGTCGGCTATTGTTATGTTGACGACTTTTCCGTAACCCATCGCGAACTCGTCGATGGAGTTGTCTATCACCTCTTTAAGCAGTGTATAGATACCGTCATCCGGTTTTTCTCCGTTTCCGAGCTTTCCTATGTACATTCCGGGCCTTTTGCGTACGGCTTCAAGGCCTTCGAGTTTTCTGATTTCGTCGTCAGTATAATTTATCGCTTCATTTGCCATAATCATTGCATAATATCCTGCAAAGATACGAATAATCGCGAAAGATGAAACCTACCTGAAGAATTTGTCCACTTCCTTTACGATTTCAGGAAGGGCGAATACTACCACCCTGTCGTATGCCTTGATTTCAGAATCTCCTACCGCAATGAAGGAATCATTGCCCCTGATGATACCTCCGATGATGGCGTTTTGAGGGAAGCCTATGTCCTTGAGCTTTCCTTTTGTTATCCAGCTGTTCGGAGCCACGATGAATTCTATGACCTCGGCATTTGTCCCGCTCATATATTTGATGAAGCGGACCTTGTTGCTGAGAGTGAATTTGAAAATCCTTCCTGCCGTTATCAGCTTCTTGTTGATTACGGCATCCACTCCCATACTTTCGGCCAGACGGATGTATTCAATGTTTTCAACTTCAGCGATTGTGCGTCCGACTCCAAGACGTTTGGCTGCCACGCAGGCAAGGATATTGGTCTCGGTGCTGCTTGTCACCGCTACGAAGGCGTCATAATCCTTTATGGATTCCTCTATGAGAAGGTCTGAGTTGCGTCCGTCTCCGTTGACTACCACCACATTGTTGCCGAGCCTTTCCGACAGCTCCAGGCATTTGTCCTTGTTCTTCTCTATTATTTTTATGGTGTCCAGCTGCTTGCTCAGTTTCTTGGCGACCATCTCGCCGATCGGGCCTCCTCCGAGAATCATCAGCTTGTTCACTTCAATGTCGCTTTTGCCGATGTATTTCATAAGCTGGTTTATGCCCTCCCTTTTGGAAATGATGAAGACAAGGTCGTGATATTTGAATTTCGTGTCGAATTTAGGTATGATGGTCTCGTTGTTGCGCGAGATTGCCGCGACCCTGAACTGGAGGTTCTCCGCTGTAGCCACTCCGCTGAAGTCAACCAGCTTCTTGTCTATGAGAGGGGAGTCTTCCTCTAATTTGAACACGGCCATCTGGAGCTTTCCGCGGGCAAAATCCATAGAGTCGGTAGAAGCGGTCCTCTGGAGGAGGTCGTAGATTTCTCCGGCTGCTATCTTTTCCGGGTAGAAGAGCAGGTCGATGCCCATTTCTGTGAAAAGGAATTTGTTTTCAAACGACAGGTATTCTTCATTGTTGATGCGGGCTGTGACTTTTTTGCTTCCGAGCCGCTTCGCCAGAAGAGAACTTACGATGTTGACATCCTGTGAAGTGTCAGGGTGGACTGCTATGAAAAGGTCCGCGTTTTCACATCCGGCCTCTTTGAGGACTTCTATAGAGGACGGATTGCCTGTTACAGTTATGACATCAGTGCTGGACGCCAGAGACTCCAGCCTTTCCTGGTCGCTGTCCAGGACTGTTATGTTGTTTGATTCGTTGCTGAGCATCTTTGCGAGATGCGATCCTACTTCTCCAGCTCCTGCTATGACTATTTTCATTGTGTTGTTCTCTTGTTATATTTCCTGCCTGATTCTTTTGAAGATGTCTTTCCCGTGAAGGAGGGCACGCGGTATTATCCATTTCCTGTATATGCCTGTGACCCCTGAAATCTTGCCTTTGTCCAGCAGGAATCCGATTATTTCATTCTTGTCCGGAGCTTTTGCGAGGGCTTTGTATTCCCTGTGGGCATCCAGCACGGCCTTGAAATATTTCCATCTGAATGTCACGAGATATACAGCGGCCGACAGACCGTCAAGAGTCTTTCTTATGAAGATTGTCCTTCCGGCACGTTTGAGGCCGATTGCTGCCGCTTTACGGGCGACGGCTTCCGCTTCAGTCTCATCCCCGTCCAGCAGCGCGCCTTCAGGTTCCATATATTTGTCATTGAAATATTCCAGTGAGTATGTCTTTGCAAGGTTGTTGCTGAGCATCAGCAGGTTGTTCCTGTAGTTGAGCATCAGTTTCCATGGGGAGCCGTTCTGCAGCGTGCCTCCTCCGACGTGGAATACTTTGGATTCAGGGATTATAGTGACATTGTATCCTTCCAGCTGAATCCTCCAGCACAGGTCTATCTCTTCCTGATGTGCGAAGAAGCGTTCGTCAAGACCTCCTGTCTTTCTGTATATGTCCGCCCTGACCATCAGGCAGGCCCCGCTCGCCCATAGCACATCTTCCGGCTCGTCGTACTGCCCGTAATCCTTTTCTGTCATTTTTAGTATACGCCCTTTGCAGAACGGATATCCGTAGCGGTCTATCATTCCTCCGGCCGCGCCTGCATATTCAAACATTTCCCTGTCGGCATACGAGAGGAGTTTCGGGGCACAGGCTCCGCAGAAAGGATGTGTGTCCATCCATTCCACAAGAGGCTCGAGCCATCCGTCAGTAACTTCGATGTCCGAGTTCAGAAGAATGTAATACTGTGCGTCAATCTGCCTCAAAGCCCTGTTGTAGCCTCCTGTGAAGCCATAGTTCCGGTCAAACGTGATTGTATGTATTGACGGGAAGGTTCCGGAGAGAAATTCCAGGGATCCGTCAGTGGAACCGTTGTCCGCCACTATGATCTCCGTCTGTTCCGTTCCGCCGCTTATGGAATCTGTCAGTCCGGGAAGGAATTTCTCAAGAAAATGCTTCCCGTTCCAGTTCAATATGACAATTGCTGTTTTCATTGCCCAGTTAAAATAGAAATACAAATATAGTCAAAAGTCGAGAGCAGAAGCAAAGTTTACTTTGATTATGCCGAGACCGGGACGTTTATATGTCCGGGAATCAGTTTGTCCCCAGCCAGATGAATACCATTCCGATGAGTATGAGGGCGAGGTCAAGGGCCTTGGCCTTGAGGTTGCGCTCCTTGAAGAGGAGCACACCGCAGGCGAATGAAATGAGCACCGAGCCCCTGCGTACAAGCGACACTACAGAAATCATTGAATCAGGTTCATTCAGAGCCGAGAAATAAGCGAAATCCGCCATTGATATGAAAATTGAAATCAGCGGAATGGCCCAGCTCCAGTGGAAAGGAGTAGTATGCTTCCTGTTCGGATACCAGATTATTCCTACCACGGTACCCATCATCAGCAGCTGATACAGATTGTACCAGCTCTGTACGAACATCGGACTGAGCTGCTTCATAATGAACTTGTCGTAAAGTCCGCTTACAGCCCCGAGCAATGCTGCTGCGGCTACACACCATATCCATTTGTTGCTTGTGAAGTCCACCTGTTCCTTTTTGCTTGACCTGCTGAGAAGAAACAGCGACATAACAGCGAATATTACACCTGTCCATTGGTACAGATTGAGCCTTTCACCGAAAAATATCATCGCTCCTATCAGCACGAGGACAGGACGGGTCGCATTTATCGGACCAACTATGGTTATTGGCAGATGCTTCAGTCCGAAATATCCGAGAATCCAGGAAGACAGGACAATGGCCGATTTGATGATGATAAGGATATGAGCCTTGAGCAGAGGCCTGTCTGCCAGGATTCCGCTCAGAGGACCGCCTGCCGCATCTGGGTCATAATGCTCCGAATAGGGGATGCTGTCCAGTACAGTGCCTGAAAACCATCCGTTTCCGATTATGCTGTCAATGATGAAAGGAGAGAATATGAGTGTAGAGAACAGGGTATTAAGAAGCAGCACTGGAAGAACTGCATTGTCTTTCAGTGCTGATTTCTTGGAAACATCATAGAAGCCCAGCAGGGCCGCAGATGTAAAAGCCAGTAAAAGCCACATTGCTGTGATTATTTATCTTTTCCGCGTCCGCAGTCTTTGTGTCCGTGGTCACCGTGGCATCCGCAGTCATCGTGGCCTTCCTCCCCGCAATGGCATCCGTCTCCTTCTTCTCCGCAATGACATCCGTCACCGTGCTCTCCGCATCCGCATCCTTCGTGTTCACCATGACATCCGCAGTCTCCGTGACCGCCGTGGCATCCGCAGTTGCTGTGCAGGTATTCACCGTGAAGTCCCTCTTTCAGCTCTTTTTCTGTGGCTTCGCGCACTGTCAGGATTTCTCCTGAAAAATTCAATGTCTTGCCTGCCATAGGTGAGTTGAGGTCCATTTTCACTGAATTTTCCTGTACCTCAAGTATGACTCCCGGAATTACCGCACCTGCACTGTTGAGCATAGGGATTGTGTTTCCGACTTTCAGAAGGTCTTCACGGATTTCACCGTTGACCTCAAAAGCCTCTTTAGGCAGGTCTATGATTCTGTTCGGGTCCACATCTCCGTATCCTTCCTCTGGAGTGAGCGTAAAGGAGAATTTGTCACCCGGTTTCATATTTTCAATGTTCGCCTCAAATTTCGGGAGGAGAGATTTTGTACCGTGGATATAGTCAAGCGGTTGCTCTTTTGTAGTCTTGTCGACAATCTGGCCTTCTACCTCAAGTTCGTAGCACAATTCGACTACTTTGTTCTGTTCTATTTTCATAATCGTATAATTTAAACTTTGTTTGCTTTATGTCCTGCCTCGGCATAGTGAAAATGGATTTCCCTCTGCACTCGGCTTAATCTTCTGTTGAAATCAGGCACTGAAATCCACCCCGTCAAATGCAAGTGTCGGAATCTGCCATCTTGTCCCTGGAAGGGCATCAGAACCGGCGGCAACCAGGGAAGACCATAATGAAATCATATTTCCTGTCACAACCATTTCCTTTACCGGATGGAGCAGCCTGCCGTCCTTGAAGGCAAAGCCCTCTATCCCGTATGAAAAATTCCCTGTTGTAGGATTGCAGTTCCCTCCGTTGAATCCTGTGACCAGTATTCCTTCACCGCAGATTCCGATAATGGCATTTTCGTCTATGTCGCCGTCAATATTGCAGCCTCCTTTCACAAAAGGTGTCACCACCGGTCTGGAGATTCCTTCTATTGTCGGGGCAATGCCCATTTTTCCCGCGGACCAGGTATTCACAAAATATGTACCTATCACACCTTTGTCTATTACAGCCCGCTCGCAGGTGGCGACACCTTCTGTGTCAAACAGTCTTGAACCGGGCTTGCCGAATGTCCTTGCCATATCGGTGACAGTAAGTTCCTCAGGAAATATCTTCTTGCCGAGAGTATTCTCCAGAAATGAATTGCGCTGCTGTATCGCAGAGGCATTCAGTGCTGAAAATATGGGGGATATCAGCCTTGAACTGGAAGTGTTGCGCACGACCATCTTCAGCTTCCCGCCTTTGTGAGGGTGTGGATTTATCTGGTCTGCAGCCTTTTGCAATGCCTCTTCCGAGCATCCGGAAATTTTCAGCTCATCAAAGAAAGGAGATGAACTCCAGTGGTATCCGCTGTATCTGTGGCCGTCCGGACCGGAGATTGTCATCTCTGTCCAGAATGCGAATGATGTTTCTGTATGCCGGCCTTCAAATCCTTGTGAGTCAATCACGTAGTTGTCATCAATCGAGTCGGAGTATTCACATTCCTCCGATATGATCTCATATCCTTCTCCGGCTGATGCTTTTTTGAAGATTGTCCCTGACATTGCAAGAGCGAGCCTCCTGTCTGTGGACATCAGCTCATATTCTCTGTCATACAGACCGAGCTCCCTGCCTGTGACTGCTCCTTCTGCCATTCTGTCAGCCTGAGGCAGTTTCCTGTATTCATCCTCGGCAAGCATTCTGGTGCTGTCTATCGCCTTTCTTACAAAATTTTCAATGTTTTCCCTGTCCAGTCTGTTGGTGGAATATGTGCCGTACCGCCCGTCGACAAAAAGATAGATGAAGACAGACCTGTCCGCACAATGTGTCACCTTGTCCAGTTCACCGTTGAGAAGCATAAATGTGTCAAGTACGCTTTTGTTGAGCGAGACCCTGACCTGCGATGCTCCGCATCCGAGCGCGTATTCCAGACAATGTGCCGCAGCCGCCTTTTCTTCCGGGGTTATGCCGTAGCTTGTGTTTTCCATATCTATTCTCCTCCGACTATAAGTGATTTTACCAGTACAGTAGGTATTCCGCAGGATACCGGGACGCTCTGCTCTTTCCCGCAGGTCCAGGTCCCGTTGTCTATCTTAAGGTCATTGCCTACGGCGGTAATGTCCGCAAGTGCCTCAGGGCCGTTTCCTATTATGTTGATGTCCTTTACAGGAGCGGTAAGACGTCCGTTTTCAATGAGGAAGCCGCTTTTTACGTAGAATGTGAAATCTCCCTCGCCGATTTTTACCTGGCCGTTGGAAAACTCATCTACATAGATGCCTTTTTTGACCGATGCTATTATGTCTGAAGGATTCGCGTTGCCGCTTTCCATATATGTGGATCTCATACGCGGGATGGGATTATACCGGAATGATTCTCTCCTTCCGTTGCCTGTAGGGGAGAGTCCGTAGAATGCTGCGCTTATACGGTCGTGCAGATATGATTCGAGTATTCCGTCCCTGACCATATATGTCTTTTGCCCTGGTATGCCTTCGTCGTCATAATTTACTGATCCTCTGCCTCCTGTGATTGTGCCGTCATCAACTATGTCTATTCCTTCCGGACAGACTCTCTTGCCCGTCTTGTCAGAAAAGACTGATTGGCCTTTTCGGTTGAAATCTGCCTCGAACGCGTGTCCCATAGCCTCGTGCAGGAGGATTCCTGATGCGCCGGCTCCCATCACGACAGGCATTCTGCCGCCCTTGGGCCTTGTAGCCTCGAATCTGGAGTCTATTCCGCTGACGACCTCGTCAGTCAGTTCATCGATCAGGCTTTCCGTAATCATCTCCGCTCCGCATCTGAAACTTCTGGAGGCAGTCTTGCTCTCATTCTGTCCGTTCTGCGAGAAAATGACCGATACGACCGCGCTGCACAGAGGACGGGTATCAAACGTCAGTTCTCCTGAAGAATTGTACATCATGATGTCGCTGACCGAACTGGACAGCTTCGCAATCACCTTTACGGCTCTCGGCTCTTTTTTCAATACAGTTTCCTCTATCTTTTTCAGAAAAGGGAGGAACTGGCTCGGGCTGGTATCCCTCCAGTCCTGTATGGAAGGGTAGAAATCATTGCATACGGCACTGATCCTTCCGCTGTCAGATGCGGCCGTATGAACTTTTCCCTGTGAGATTGCTGATGCGGCAGCAGCTGCGGAGAGCATATCCGCCATTTCCGTGCTTTCCGAATAGGCATATCCGGTCCTTTCTCCGCTCAGGACTCTGATTCCTACTCCGAAATCTATATGGAAGCCTCCTGAACTGACCTCTGAATCTTTCAGAAGCAGATCATTGTAGGTGGTATATTCAAAATACAGGTCACACCATCCGCCCCCTGATTTAAGGGCGGTAGCCGTAAGTTGCTCCATCTGTGGAACTGTGACCCTGAAAGTATCAAGATAATAATTCTTATTCTTCATGTTCGTCTGCTATAGACTTTATTATATCGTACGTCTCCTGATTCCTGATTATCAGAGGGCGCATTCTCCCTCCTTCTGCAACTACCTTGAACGGCACCTGCGAGTTGTCGGCAAGAATCCATCTGTCGCATAGAGGAGCATAGTCTTTGAAAAGATAGCTTATGCCCACATAGTAGCGTCTTCTTATGGTCTCCTCAGGAATGTTGTGCCCTCCGGCTTCGACTCTTGCCCTCACCCTTGATACGGCAAGGTCCGGAGAGTTGAGCCAGAAATACAGCAATGTTACTTCGTATCCTTCATCCTGGGCTATCCTTATCATTTTCAGCAGAGTTCTTGTGGCCAGAGTCGTCTCTATGCCGAAATCCGCCTTTTTGTGGAAAAGGTATCTTATCTTGAGCAGCATAAACCGGCTTGCCTTTACAGAGGCAGATTCAGGACTGAAAGGTGACAGGCCTTTGGCGAATTCGTCTGAATTGACGAACTGGCTGCATTCAAGCATTTCCGGAAGAAGTGTGTACGAGGCTGTTGTCTTGCCTGCGCCGTTGCATCCGGATACTATATAGAGTTTTGGCATAGGGATTTGTTTTTTCGATTGTTGCTGCGGACTGACATTATTTGTGGGTTACCCCATATCCGAACAGGGAGAAGTCTCCCTTGCATGGGTCGTCGGGGAATATTTCCTTGAATGCGTCCGTTATTTCTTTTACTGTCGTGATGTCCTTGGGCTTTCTTGAGGTCAGTCCGAGGGCTGTGGCCTGTCCGTACACATGCACGTCCAAAGGAATCAGCAGGTCTTTCGGAGAGCTGTTCCGCCATACTCCCAGATCGACTCTGCCATCATTGCGGACCATCCATCTGCGCATCATGTTGATTTTTTTGTCCGGAGCCTTGGGGTCTTCTTTCCTGCCGTATATATGACAGCGTATTTCGCTGTTCGTCAGACCTTCGATGCTGTCCCTGGATGAATATATCCTTTTGAGGTTGTCGCATATCACGGCAAATTCGCTCCATTTGATCGTGCGGTGCAGGCTTGCATCTTCATTCCTGTATTCGCCGTTCATTACATAATCGTATGGCCTCCAGCACATCTCGTCAAATGCTCTTCCGCAGTCCCTTACAATCATACATCTTCTTCCCCAGGCAAGGTGTGCGGATATGATGGCCGCGATTTCAATGTCGGCAAGGCTGCATCTGCCTTCTGCATATTCCGCAGCGAAACGCTTCGGGAAAATTATCGGGTCTTCTGTGAAATATTCCGGTTGATTGTACTGTTCTGCCCATTCGATGAGCCTGTTCTTGGTCGATATGTCCATATAATGTCAAAAATCAGGAAACAGATGCAAAGATATGGATAAATTTCTTACTTTTGCGCGATTTTTTGAGATAAGGATTTATGGATTTCATAACGCTCATAGACTATGCCGGTACCTTCGCTTTTGCAATCAGCGGAATAAGGCTTGCGGCAGCGAAGAACTTTGACGTGTTCGGCGCGTATGTCGTAGGATTCGTGACGGCGGTAGGCGGCGGAACACTGCGTGATATGATGCTGGACATCACTCCGTTCTGGATGGAGCAGCCGTCATACGTAATCATAACTGCGATAGCCCTTCTGTTTGTCGCGCTTTTCCGCAAATCAGTCGTGAAGCTCAACAATACATTCTTTATCTTTGATGCAATCGGAATAGGCCTCTTTACCGTGGTCGGTGTGGAACGCAGTATGGCTGCCGGCTTCCCGGTATGGGTAAACATCATAATGGGAGCGGTCACCGGTTCCGTAGGAGGTATATTGAGAGACATTTTCATCAATGAAGTCCCTCTAATATTCCGCAAGGACATCTATGCCGTGGCCTGTGTCCTCGGAGCTGTGGTCTATTATATCTGCTACTGGCTTGGATTGAGCCATATAGTTACTCAGATAGTGGCTGCAATGACTGTGATTCTCACAAGAATATTGTCAGTATATTTCAAAATCAGTCTTCCGGCCCTCAAGCCTGTGGAAGACTGATATCCTACCAGGATCCGGATGCTCCTCCGCCTCCGAATGAGCCGCCTCCGAACCCTCCGAATCCGCCTCCTGAACTTCCTCCGCCGAAAGGACCTTTACCGAATCCTCCTGATTTCCCTCCGTTAAGAAGGCTTCCGAGCAATATGGCGTCGGCTACGGAAGGTCCGTCCTTTTGTCTTCTGTGGCCGTTGCCTCCGGAATTGTTGCCGTTTCCTCTGCCGAATATGAACAGTATGATCACAATGAAGATGACAACGGTTATGATGCCTCCGATAAATTCGAACGCGTCTTCCGCATCTTTCTCACGAGGCTCGCTGATTTCTCCTGAGGCCAGCTTCATCAGCACTTCACAGGCATTCTTCACTCCTGTGTAATAATCGTTCTCCCTGAATGCAGGGATCATCTCATTGTCTATGATACGTTTGCAGTACACATCCGGAATCGCCCCTTCAAGTCCGTATCCTACACTGATCGCCACTTCACCTTTGGAGTCATCGGTCTTCGGCTTGACGAGCACCACTATTCCGTTGTTGAAGTCTGAGGAACCTACTTTCCAGTCAAGTCCTATCCTTGTAGCATAGTCGGAAGGTGCCATCCCTTCAAGATCCGGTACAGTGATGACGGCGATCTGGTTTGATGTGGAGTCATCGAACTCTACCAGGGCCGCTTCCAGGGCATATTTCTGCATTGTCGAGAAAAGCCCCGCATAATCATTCACAAGTCTCTGCGGAACAGGCTTCTGTGGTATGGCTCCGCAAGAAAATGCCGCGGTCATCAGAGTGATCACCGCGGCAGCAATATGTCTTTTAATTCCTGACATCGGCGTTAAAATTCTACTTTAGGTGCATTCTGTGCTCCCTCGGATGCTTTGAAATATCCTTTCGGCTCAAAATTGAAAATGGAGGCGATGATATTCTTCGGGAAGCTGCGCACCATTGTGTTGTAACTTTTTGCAGTCTCGTTGTATTTCATCCTTTCTGTAGCAATCCTGTTTTCAGTGCCTTCAAGCTGTGCCTGAAGATCCCTGAAATTCTGGTTTGCCTTAAGGTCAGGATAATTCTCGGTGATCATAAGAAGTCTTCCGAGTGCGGAGCCGAGTTCTCCCTGGGCTTCCTGGAACCGTGCTATTTCCGATTCTGAAAGGTTTGCCGGATCCACTGTGATCTGGGTCGCCTTTGAACGGGCGGAAATGACGCCTTCAAGGGTCTCCTGCTCATGGGAAGCATATCCTTTTACAGTAGCTACAAGATTCGGGATCAGGTCGGCCCTTCTCTGATATACGTTTTCTACCTGTGACCAGGCTGCACTGACCTGCTCGTCGGAGCGCACAAGTCCGTTATAGGCATTTTTAGTCCAGATGAATATGCCGAGAACCACTGCGGCGATTATTATAAAAATAACAAGTCCTTTTTTCATGTTGAAAATGTTTTAACAGATTACTATTGTTTGTCTTTTATGCATCTTACCGGAAGGGCGAGCGAGCCTGCTCCGCTTGAAGCGTAAAGGTCCGGTTTGTCTACATAGATATATCTGTAGATCCCGTAGCCATTTGCATCGGTGTCGCCTGTCCAGAATCCGGCATAGCTGAATATGCCGTCGAATGTGTTCTGTCCATCCTCCTCAGGTACGATGGCGTATCCTGTAGGTATTGCGGACATCAGTGTCGAATTGGTTATCGTAACGGTAGGCCAGTATTCCCACATACGTGTCCCGTTGAATTTTGCATTTACCATAAAGTGTCCGGCAACTCCTTTTATCATTTCCGCCTTTGACGCTTCCACATCGGGTGCCGCCGTTTTCGCAAGCTCTATGAAATCGTCATCGGAAGGAAGCCTCCACCCTTCAGGGCATACGTTGAGTGCCTGGTTGTGGGTGTAGAACATTCCGAGCACATCCCCCATAGCCTCTGCATCGTCATACGGGATTCCTGCTCCAAACTTGTCTCCGGAACCGGAAGTTATCTCCCCTGTATATGCGAGATTCTGCCTGAACCATATCTTCTGACCTATCTCACGTGTAAAATATGTCTTTCCGTCACGAGGATCGGTGAATTTCACGTCACCGGCAGTTCCCAATCCTGCTTCAGTGATCGATCTGTCAAGCCCTCCGTCTACGACTGTTACGCTTGCTGAAGCGGTCTTGGAATAATATCCGGACGCGAATATGCCGCAGTAGACCGTATATGTCTTGAGCGTGTCGCTGAACTTATGCGTAAAAGAAAAAATCCCGTCTTCACTTTTGAAGTTTGTACTGTCATTCTTGGCCATTGACGGGAACACTCTCCAGTAGAATCCCAAATCCTTGCCTTCAGGGTGAGTTACACCCCTTACTTTGATCGTATGGGTGCTTTCCGGTGAAATATATGTAGGAATGCTGAACCTTATAGAACCGTTGAGGCTTGGCAGTGATTCCTGTTTGTCATCATCTTTGCAAGAGATGACGACTGCTGCCGCCAAAACAATAAACAATACGTCTGCTAATCTTCTGAATCTCATTTTTCTTTTATTATAGATTAAACCACATCCTGCAAATATGGCTATTTTTTCGCGAAAAACGATTATATTTGAACAAAAGTTCATATATACGTCCTGGTCTCGGCATATCCAAAGCAAACTTTGTATCTGCCCTCGACTTTGACTATATTTGTACAAATACTTTGCCTGAAATGAATAATATAAGAAAAAAGTTTTCACTTAAATATATAGTGCCTCTGTGTGCCGCGGCAATGTCGGTTTCTTGCTCGCCCGGCGGAGGCTACATATCGGTCACCGGATATGCCCAGGGAGGTACCTATACCGTGAAACTCAATATGGACACTGACAAAGGACGTGTCAGGATGAGTCCCGATGAGATCAGGTCCGGAATAGACTCGGTGATTCTTGCCATAGACAACTCATTGTCAGGATACAATAAAGGTTCTCTTCTCAGCCGGTTCAACGCGGGGGAGACTATAGTTCCTGATGATATTTTCATCGACATATATAAAGTGTCGTATGATTTCTACCGTAAGACGGACGGGGCTTTCGATGTGGCCGCAGGACCTTTGTTTGATATCTGGGGATTCGGATTCAAAGGAAACAGCTTTCCGGACGACAGCCAGGTGAATGAAATACTTGCCGGGTGCGGTATGGGGCGTCTTGTTGAAAACATTGAGTCTGCGGTTGCCTCTGACGGCACGCTTGACCCTTATGACCTTCTGAGGCCTGAAATCCGGGAAGCCTCGGACAGTCCTGCCCTTCCTGTACTGAATTACAATGCCATCGCCCAGGGATATACCTGTGATCTTATAGCCGGGTATCTGTATTCTCTGGGAGTCAAGGATATGCTTGTGGATATAGGAGGGGAGATCTATTGTGATGGAGTGAATCCAGGCGGCACGTCCTGGAAAATAGGTGTGGACAAGCCGGTGGACGGCAATGACACTCCAGGGGCGCAGCTTGAGGGAATTGTGGAATCAGGAGGAGGACGGCGCGGCATAGTGACTTCCGGCAATTACCGTAAGTTCTATATAAAGGACGGGAAGAAATATGCTCATACTATAGACTCACGTACTGGATATCCAGTCTCGCATACGCTTCTGAGCGCGACGGTGCTTGCCGCCGACGCTACGGCCGCCGATGCCCTCGCCACATATTGTATGGTTATCGGTCTTGAGCAGGCAATGGAGTTTCTGGAGACAGGGAAGTCTCTTTCCGGTGAATACATAGAAGGTCTGGACGGGTATCTCATATATGATGACAACGGCTCGATGAAGACCTGGTCTTCCGCTGCTCTCCGGTAGGGAAGTCTTAAGATAAAAAAATAAAGTCTGTCGGAAAACCGGCAGACTTTATTTTGTGTGGATATTTATTTGTTAAACCAAAGCAAAGGAAAGGTTTCCTTTACAGCATAGTTTTCCGTCTACTTTGAGGCTGGCCTCACAGAAGAACATCATTCCTCTCTGACCTGTGAGTTTTGTGGTAATCTCGCAGGTGTCCCCAGGGCGTACGATATTCTTGAAGCGGACATTGTCTATACCGCTGTACAATGTGGTATGTCCCTGGATGAGATCTTTTACAAGCAGAGCACAGCTCTGTGCCATTATTTCACACTGGATTACACCCGGAACTATCGGATTTCCAGGGAAGTGGCCCCTGCAGAAGAATTCATCTTCCCTGATTGTGTATCTGGCGTGTCCGATGCCTTCCTCGTCAATTTCTATTTCATCGACAAGCAGCATAGGCTCGCGATGAGGGAGGTATTGCTTTAATTCTTCTCTGTTCATAATTCTGATTATAAAGGATAGGTTTTAGTACTTGTTTGTCTCTTATGCCTTTCTGAATGCGACACATCCGTTGTGTCCTCCGAAGCCGAGAGAGTCTGAAATGGCGATTGTCAGTTCAGCATTTTCAGCCTTGTTTGGAGTATAGTTGAGATCACACTCAGGATCAGGTGCATCAAGGTTTATTGTCGGAGGAACGATGCCGTTCTTCAGGGCAAGTATGGAAGCGACAGCTTCTACTGCTCCTGCAGCTCCGAGCATATGGCCTGTCATCGATTTGGTAGAGCTGATATGTGCCTTGTATGCGGCGTCGCCGAGCGCGAGCTTGTATGCCTTTGTCTCGGATGAGTCATTCAATGCGGTACCTGTACCATGTGCGTTGATGTACAGTGTATCCTTTTCAGCATCGAATCCGGCTTCTTCAAGTGACATTCTGATTGCAGCGGACTGTGTTACTCCGTCTGGTCTCGGTGCTGTCACGTGGTGTGCGTCACAGGTGTTTCCATAACCGCATACTTCCGCAAGGATCTCCGCGCCTCTGGCTTTGGCGTGCTCGTATTCTTCGAGTACAAGCATTCCTGCTCCTTCGGCCATTACGAATCCGCCTCTGTTGGCATTGAACGGAAGTGAAGCGTATTTAGGGTCCTCTGCTTTGGACAGAGCCTTGGCGTTGGCAAATCCTGCGATTCCGAGAGGAATAGTGGCAGCCTCGGAACCTCCGGCGATGACAGCGTCGGCGTAGCCGTGCTTGATTGCCCTGTAGGCCTCACCTATAGCGTGTGTTGAAGTTGCACATGCTGTTACTACCGGTACGCAAGGTCCGCACGCATTGTTTCTGATCGCTATGTTTCCGGCAGCGATGTTGGAAATCATTGTCGGGATAAAGAGAGGGGAAATCCATTTTGCCCCGTCCTTTATCATTTTTTCAGTCTCCTTGTACTGTACGGAGAATCCTCCGATTCCCGAACCTACATATACTCCAAGTCTGAAAGGGTCTATGTTGCCGCCTTCAGCGGAATTCAGTCCGGACTGTTTCATAGCCTCGTATGCTGCAGCTACAGCAAAGACAGTGAATTTGTCCTGCTTCCTTGCAAATGGAGCCTCGATTTCGTAATCCGCAGGATTGAAATCCTTTACTTCTCCGGCAATTTTCACTGGCAGGTCATCGGTAGGGAACTGAGTGATATAGTCAATGCCGCAAACACCGTTTGTGATGTTCTTCCAGAATGTCTCAACATTGTTTCCGACAGGGGTTACCACGCCTGTTCCGGTAACGACTACTCGTCTTGTATTGCTCATATTATTGAATTGTAATGTGTTATGCTAAGAATTTGTCTGTTCCTCGAAGAAGGTTTTCAGCTCCGAGGATAAGATCTTCAACTATGTCTTTTGCAGGTTCGATCTTCTTGACCATACCGGCTACTTCTCCTGCCATATAGCTTCCGTTGACGTCACCTTCCTTGACAGCCTTGCGCAGTGCGCCTGTACCGAATGAAAGTATTTCTTCAGGTTTTACAGAAGGGTCCGACTCCATTTTTGCGAAAGTCTTTGAGAACGGTGTCTTGAGTGAACGTACAGGATGGCCGAGGGTCTTTCCTGTGACGATAGTTGAAATGTCTGTAGCTTTCAGGATTTTTTCCTTGTAGTTTTCGTGTGCAGTACATTCTTCAGCGGCGAGGAATCTTGTTCCTACCTGGATCGCATCCGCTCCGAGAATGAATGCTGCTGCTGCACCGCGTGCGTCGCAGATTCCGCCCGCACCTATTACAGGTATGTCAAGCGCGTCCACTACCTGTGGCAGAAGTGCCATAGTGTGGAGCTCTCCGACGTGTCCGCCTGATTCTGCTCCTTCGGCAATGACTGCCGTAGCTCCTATTGACTGCATCTTGAGGGCAAGGGCTACAGATGCGACTACAGGGATGACCTTTATTCCTGCAGCCTGCCATGATTCCATATACTGTGCAGGTGAGCCGGCTCCGGTAGTAAGGATTTTGACACCTTCTTCAATTACCATCTGTGCAATCTCTCCTGCATTCGGAGCCTGAAGCATTATGTTTACTCCGAACGGCTTGTCGGTAAGTTCCTTGCATTTTCTGATCTCATTTCTGACAGCCTCAGTACCTGCATTGATTGAAGAAATCAGTCCGAGACCGCCTGCGTTTGAAACGGCTGACGCGAGTGATGCGTCTGCAATCCACGCCATACCTCCTTGGAAAATCGGGTATTTTATACCGAGTATTTCGCAAATTCTACTTTTGATCATATCTATTAGATTTTAGTTCTGCTTTGTTGACATCAAGGGACAAAGATAGCAAATTTTTACCATTCGATGATAGCCGCCCCTGAAATGAAGCCTGCTCCGAATGCGCTCAGTGCAAGAATGTCTCCTTTTTTCAGCAGGCCTTTCCTGTTGCATTCGTCAAGAAGTATAGGGCAGCTTGCTGATGATGAGTTTCCGTGGTTCTCCACATTGGTAGGGAATTTATCTTCCGGCTGTCCGAGGAAATCCTTTATGGAATTGATGATCCGGATATTGGCCTGGTGCAGGAGATAGTGGTCTACCTCATCCGCGCTCATTCCGAGAGTGTCGAGAAGATATTTTATGTCTCCGCTTGAGGCTTTCACTGCAAACTTGAACACATCCTGACCCTTCATCTGAAGAGACTCTGAATGCTCTTCCTTTGTTATATAAGGTGTCGGTTCAAGTGTCCTGATCTGGTACAGCTTGTCAGTCGAACTTGCTGCGGACAGTTTGATTCCCTTTACGCCCTCACCTTCGCTTACGACAGCCGCTCCGGCTCCGTCTCCGAAGAGTACGCATACGTTTCTGTCTTTCCAGCTTGTCATACGGCTTGGCTCCTCTGCGCAGACGATGAGTACATTTTTGACTTTGCCTGATTTGAAATGTGAGTCGGCCACGTCAAGGGCATATATGAATCCTGCGCAGGCGCAGTTTATGTCAAGGCAGGGACAGGTCGCGCCTATTCCGCCCTGTATTATGCAGCTGAGAGACGGGGTTATATATTCATTTACTACATTCGAACATATTATGTAGTCAAGGTCTTCAGCCTGTATTCCGGCATTGTCAAGAGCTTTCTTTGCCGCGCTTATCGCCAAATCTTCAAGTTTTTCGTCCGAGATGACGTGTCTCTGCCTGATTCCTGTCCTCGGATATATCCAGGCATCGCTGGTGTCGAGGAATTCAGAGAGCATATCATTCGTCACGATCTTTTTTGGAAGCTCACTTCCGGTCCCGATAATCTTCATATTAGCATAGTATTTATAAAAAACGGGACAAAAGTAATTCTGCTTTTTCTCTTTAGAAAATATTTGTGGCAATAAACGGGATTTTATTCGCTGAATTACGGGAAATGCCCGTATTAGTGGCGAGTTTTTGATATTTGCGGTAAAATTTAGTAACTTTGTGGTCAAATGTGACGCGATTATGAACAATAAACTGCCCGATTATTTTCTCGGGAAATATCAGTTGCTTGGTACGGTGACGTTTTCTGTACTGTTTGCAATAGTGTTTCTGAACATATACATACCGTTTTCGGATACGGCCTGGTTCAGGCTTGGAGATTCCGTGTTCTTCCTTTTCACGGCCGGATTCATTTCAATATCCATTCTGATAATGATAGCCAGCAGGATACTGATGTACAATACAAAAAAATGGTTCCAGATGACCTATCTCGTATATGTGCTATGGTGCATTGCGGAAGTTGTCATGATATGCGCCTTTTATACGTTTGTCACGATTGACGTTCAGAAGCCTGTCAATATGTCTATGCTGATGATATTCAGCAAAGCCCTGCTTTACGGTACTATCGCCCTTATCATTCCTGAGATCATTTCCGGGATGTATTTCGCGCTGGCGGACAAGAACAGGACGATCCGTCTGATGAATTCCACCGGCGTGGTCACGGAAGAGGAACCTTCCCATACCGATGAAAGCCAGATAACCCTTTTTGACACCAACGGTGCCTTGAAGCTATCGCTCAAGTCATCGAATCTTTATTATATAGAATCGGATGACAATTATATAAACGTCTGGTATACCGACAGCAAAGGTAAATTGAAGATGTATATGCTGCGCAGCCGTCTCAAGACCATAGAAGACAGCTTCAAAGACAGCTCCCTCCTTCGCTGCCACAGGAAATATATTGTCAATACGAAGAAAGTCAAGGTCCTGAGGAAGGAGGCTGACGGATATTTCATTGATCTTGACAATGAGGCGATACCTCCTATCGCAATCACAAGGACATATCTCGCCAATGTCATCAACCATTTCTCGGGAGCCGGTATCGCTCCGGTGCAGCCGTCCCAGGAAGATGAGGCTGAGGAAGAGAATTAGTCCTGTTATTTTTTCTTCCTTCTGCTTCCGCGGAGCCTTGATGCCGACTGCACCATAGCCTCGTCAAGGGCTATGTTTCTTGCCGCCAATACATCAAGTATCGCTGCCACTATAGGGAATACGGCTGTAAATGAGAATATCATTTCATTCCTGTGCCGGAAAAAGTCCACTCCGAGCCATATCTGGAATCCTGTCAGAAGCAGGGCCGCCAATATGCTTACGCGCATCTGGAGGATTCTGGTCCTGAATGACAGGAGCGCGATCGCATTTGCCGTAAACAGCGATATGAGAAATATCAGATAGGGAAGTTTTTCATAGTATTTCACATCCACGCTTTCACCTCCGGGGCCGAGTATGGTCGCAAAATTGCAGAAAAAAAGCGAGCCGGTAAGGACTGTCGCTATTGCAAGGTATAATGTCTGTATTCTTTGCCACATAAGCTCTTGATTTTTTATATTGGAGTACAAAAGTAGGAAAAATCATCAGAAAAAACTATATTTGAAAGTTGCTTGCATAGGGACCACGTGCGAATTGAAAGGTGGTCGGAAGTATAATATATTAAAAATCATTGAAATGAGAATAGCAGAATCAGAACTTATAATCAATCCGGACGGCTCGGTGTTTCATCTTCACCTGAGACCGGAAGAGCTTGCGGACAATGTCATACTTGTCGGGGACCCCGGCAGGGTGGATATGGTTTCGGAATATTTCGAGGACAGGGAGTTCCGCCACCAGTCGCGTGAATTCGTGTCCGTGACCGGAACTTACAAGGGCACGAGGATGACGGTCATATCGACCGGTATCGGCACGGACAATATCGACATCGTCATGAACGAGCTGGACGCGCTTGCGAACATCGATTTTGAAACACGTGAAATCAGGGAGGAAAAACGTTCTCTCAATATTATCAGGATTGGCACTTCCGGAGCTATCCAGCCGGACATACCTTTGGGCTCTTTCGTGTTTTCGCACGTTTCCGTAGGATGTGACGGCCTTCTCAACTGGTATGCTGACAGGGACAGGATAGCTATGCCGGGCATAGAGGATGCTTTCAAAGAGCACGTCGGCTGGGACAGGCATCTTCCGGATCCTTATTTTGTCAAGGCCGGGCAGAAGATGATAGACAGGTTCGCTGACTGTACGATCAAAGGAATGACAATTGCCGCTTCCGGTTTCTATGGACCTCAGGGAAGGGTTTTGAGAATGCCGCTGGCTATGCCTGATATGGTGAATTCGTTTGAATCTTTCCGATATGGAGAGTGGCGTGTGACGAACTTCGAGATGGAAGGCTCGGCGATTGCCGGAATTGCGGCACATCTTGGTCATAATGCGGGTACGGTATGCTGCATAATTGCCAACAGGCATCTGAAGAGCAGCAATCCGGACTATAAATCCCAGGTCAGAAAACTTGTGGAGCTTGTCCTTGACAGGCTTGCATAGAAGACATCCGGATTCCTGGCTATGAAAAATATAAAAGCGTCAGCAATACACGGCATAATGCGCCTTTTTGCAATGTTTCCCTTGAAAGTCCATTACTTTTTTGCGGATATCATTGCATTCTTCCTTGAAAAGGTGATATGTTACCGTCAGGCCGTGGTATATACGAATCTTGCACGGTCTTTTCCGGGGCTTCAGCCGGGTGAACTGAAACAGATCGCCCACGATTTCTATGTTCATATGGCTGAAATCATTGTTGAGGCAATATGGTTCGGCGGATGTGATCTGAAGAGAGTCCGGAAAGCCCGTATAGTGGAAATGGCCAATGTGGAGGTCATCGATGAACTGTACAGGAAGTCCCCGAGCGTGGCAGTGTTTTATTCGCATTGTGGAAACTGGGAGCTTCTCGGCGGTCTTATGGCCTATAATTATGATGATTCCGTACATTCCCCTTTTACTGGAGACAATACATTCGTTGTCTACAAGGAACTCAGAAACCATTTGTGGAATGAAATATTGTACCGCAACAGGATAGCCCCTATGCCTGGGTTCAATGGACTTGTTGAATCATCTTCAATCCTGCGTTTCTGTATAAGGCACCGTCAGGAGAAGAATCTGTACCACATGGCAATGGACCAGTTCCCTTATGAGGTCGCACACGATGTAGGTCTGTTTCTGAACCAGAGGACCAAAGGAATGCTCGGAGGAATAGGTCTTGCCCAGAGGCTCGGGTTTGCCGCCGTATATATGAAATATGTCAGGACGGGCAGAGGGCATTACCGTATTGAATATGTCAAGATCTGTGACGATGCTTCGCAGATGTCACAGGATGATCTTCTCAGAAGATATTATGAACTTCTTGAGGAGGAGATCATAGAGACCCCGGCCAACTGGCTTTGGAGTCACAAGAGATGGAAATAATTGTATCATAATAAATTGTAGTGTTATGAAAAAAACATTGATTATAGCATTGTGTGCATCCTTTCTGCCGTTTGCGGCCGGAGCCCAGGAAAATCAGACGGCAGAGCCTGCCGGAACTATTTCCTATTGCCTGCCTTCCACGTCTTTGTCTTTTGAGGTCGAGGCGGTGAAGGAGACATTCCACGCCGGACCTTATGCCAGGTTTGCACAGAAATATCTTGGAATAGATGTGCGTCAGAAAGATGAGGCGTCCTGTACTCTGTCAGGCGTAAAGATGACGTCGTCCATAGAGGCTGACCAGAGCAGCCGTTATCTTCTTGATGTGGGAAGTGCTTCTGTTGATGCGTCTTTTCTGAAACTTACTTCCTGCGGACTGGTTTCGGCTGCCAATGACAACCTTGGTGCGGAATCCGTATGGCGTTTCCCTGCGGACGCTAAAGGTAATTTCTCGGAAGACGGGCTTATCTCGAATGTGTCATCCGAATCAGCTGTCCTTTATCATAATGTGAAAGGGGAGTCTGAATATAGCCGTGTCGCTGTACAGCAGAATATCATGGTTGCAAAGACATTGGAGAAGAAAGCCGCTGAGACCGCATCCCTTATTTTTGACCTGCGCAGGAAAAGGATACAGATTATAACCGGAGATACGGATGCGACATATAGCGGAGAGGCTATGGGGGCTGCCGTTGAAGAGATTGCTAGGCTCGAAAAAGAATATATGACCATGTTTACAGGGTATTCTGAATATTCCCAGCAGAAAGTCAAATTTGAAGTCGTGCCGGAAAAGGACAAGAAGATGTATATTGCATTCAGGATTTCTGATACCGCAGGTCTGCTTCCTGCCGACAATGTCTCAGGGAAGCCTGTAGTGCTGGAGATTGTCCCTCAGGAGATATCCTTGCCGGAAGATGACGGCAGGAAAAGGAAAGAGTCCAAAGTACAGTCCGCTGTTTACAGGATCCCTGCAGTATGTACTGTCAAGCTTATGGACGGTGGAAATATGCTTCTGCAGAGCCGAGTTCCGGTTTACCAGTATGGTATCGACTGCACTTTCCCTTTCAATGTCAAAGTGAAATAGACTGGTCAAGATACAAAAATCCCCGGTGAGTCTGTGAAAAGCTCCCGGGGATTTTTTGTGCTATTTTGTAACCTTTTCAAGCCATTTTACCATACCGAGCATGACTCCCATCGATATTCCGCATACCACGGCGAAGACAGTCCAGCATTGCCACAGCGGCCATGCGTTGTACATAAGAGGTCCTATCCACAGGAGAAGGTTGCCTATTGCCGTCGCTCCGAGCCAGAGTCCCTGGCAAAGACCGAGAAGGTGTTTAGGTGCGACCTTTGAGACAAATGACAGTCCGAGAGGAGATATGAACAGCTCTGCGACTGTGAGGAAGAAATATGTTACTATCAGTACCCACCAGTGAGCCTTGCCGGCTGTCTGCTCCGCTATAGGAAGCTCTTTGTATTCGTTGGCTGAAGGATAACCGTTGGCGGCAGAGAATATTGCAAGGAATACGAATGCCAGACCGGCGATGAACATACCTATGGCGATTTTTTTCGGGGTCGAAATTTCTTTTCCTCTGCGTGAAAGCGCGCCGAAAAGTGCCATTATCACAGGAGTGAGGACAATCACGAAGAACGGATTGATTGCCTGCCATACTTCAGGTGCCACAGCGGAAGAATCAACGAAGTCACGTGCGAAGAATGAAAGCGACATACCGTTCTGGTGGAATGAGAACCAGAAGAAGATTACGATGGCAAGCACTGCGAAGAGCGCGTACATACGCTGCTTGATCTCTTTTGCCATAGCGGCTTTCTCCTGAGGTGTGTATTCTATGCCTTTTACGGCTTCTTTCTTTGCAGGGTTAGGGAATTCCTTCTGTGAGATGAAGAAGATCACCAGTGAAATGAGCATAGCAGCCACGGATGCTATGAACGAATAGTGGATACCCTCGTTGAATATCTGGAGGTACCTCTGGCAGGATCCTGCCAGATCTGCAATGTTTCCGCCTGCGGCAGTCATCATTGAAGTCAGGTTCTCCATAGCCTGTGCACCCATACCTGATGCGTTGTTGATGAACTCATGGCATAGCGCAGGAAGCTGCGCATTGTATATCATACCGTTGGATTCAAGCCACCATTCACGGAGCAGGGGAGCTACGAAAGGAGCGATGAGACCGCCGACATTGATGAATACATAGAAAATCTGGAAACCGGAATCACGTTTGCTTTTGGCTTCCGCAAGTGCCTGTGGACCTTTTTTGGCGGCTTCCGCCTCAAGGTTGTCATACATCTGTCCTACGATTGCCTGAAGGTTGCCTTTGAACAGACCGTTGCCGAATGCGATGAGGAAGAGCGCAAGACAGGTCAGCGGGAGAAGCCAGCTGATGTTTGCCGACGTTGCAAGAATCGGAATGGACAGAAGCACATATCCGGATGCCATGACGATGAGACCGCTCTTGATGGTGCCTTTGTAGTTCTGTGTGCGGTCGGCTATGTAACCTCCTGCCAGACTCAGAATGTAGATGCCTGCATAAAAGAATGAGTAGATGGTTCCTGCCGGGCCTTCTGCCAGGCCGAATTTTGAACAGAGGAACAAAACGAGGACAGCGTTCATAATGTAATAGCCGAAACGCTCGCCCATATTGCTGAGTGCCGCTGCCAAAAGACCTTTTGGATGTCCTTTAAACATAATTCAGTTGATTTTTATTAGTTGTTATAATAGTTAAGTCAATGAAGCTATCCGACAAAGATAATAAAAAATGATTATAGACTTACGGCGTGTGCCGCTTATTCCTGATTTTATTGCCTGGGGTATCGGAAATGACAGGTAAAATTCGTATATTTGTTGATTGTGAGCTTATGCTCAAGAATACTTTGAATTAACTTAAAAACTGAAGATATGACAATCAAAGAATTGAAACCGGAGTCAGTATGGGCAAATTTCTATGCGCTGACTCAGATTCCGCGTCCGTCCAAGAAGGAAGGAAAGGCGATTGAGTATATGTATGAGTTCGGAAAATCCCTCGGACTTGAGACGATAAAGGATGAGATAGGCAATGTGATAATCCGCAAGCCTGCAACTCCTGGTATGGAAAACCTTAAGGGAGTCATTCTTCAGGGCCATATCGATATGGTTCCGCAGAAAAATGCGGATACTGAGCACGATTTTGAAAAGGATCCGATCCAGACCTGGATTGACGGGGATTGGGTCAAGGCGAAAGGAACTACGCTTGGAGCCGACAACGGTCTTGGTGTGGCTATGGCTATGGCTGTGCTTCAATCCCGGGATATCAAGCACGGACCGCTTGAAGTGCTTGTGACAATGGATGAGGAGACTGGTATGACCGGAGCGCGTGAACTGAAGCCGGGATTGCTCAACGGGGAAATTCTTATTAATCTTGACTCTGAGACGGAGGGTGAACTCTATGTCGGATGTGCCGGAGGTCTTGATGCGACGGCTTCAGCTGAGTATGAGCGAAAGGATGCACCGGAAGGATATGCCTGCTGGTCTCTTGCCGTAAAAGGATTCAAAGGCGGACATTCAGGTATGGACATTGTCCTTTACAGGGGAAATGCCAACAAGGTGATGGCTCGTGTCATCTATGCGCTGATGACTCGTACGGATGTCAAGCTACTCGACTTGGAAGGAGGTACTTTGCGTAATGCCATTCCGCGCGAGGCTTTTGCTACCTTATATATAAAGGAAGACAGGATTGCGGAGGCTGAGGCAATTGTGGCTGAAGTGTTCGGGGCGATCAAGGCTGAATATGCCGGTACGGATCCTGACTGCGAATGTATATTCCGTCCTTATGAATGTGCCGAAGGCGAGGAATGCAGCCACGATGACTGCCGTTATGTGGAGGAAGAGACTGCGGTAAGGTTTATACGTGCCATTCTGGCCTGCCCGGACGGAGTGGAGCGTATGAGCAGCGAGATGGAAGGCCTTGTTGAGACATCCAACAATCTTGCTATGGTAAGGATAGAAAAAGGGCAGTTCTCTGTGAAAACTCTTCTCAGAAGCTCTGTCGATTCAGCAAAAGATGCTTTGGCGGAAAAGATCGCAAGTGTATTTGCCCTTGCGGGGATCGATGTCTCTTTTGACGGAGGATATTCCGGATGGGCTCCGAACAATGCTTCACCTATCCTGCATACGATGAAGGAAGTCTACAGGAATCTGTATGGCAAGGAGCCGGCCGTGATGGCGATTCATGCCGGTCTGGAGTGCGGAATACTTGGAGGTACATATCCTGAATGGGATATGGTTTCATGCGGACCTACCCTTATGAGTCCTCATTCACCTGATGAGCGTGCCAATATACCTTCAGTGGCCAGATGCTGGGATTTCCTGAAGGCGGTTCTGGAGAATATTCCTGTACGCTAAGCTTTGTATAATCAAAAATATTTCATATATTTGCAGCCCATTTCGGAAAAATGCCGTAATGGGCTGATTTATTAACATTTAATTATTAACAAAATGATCAAACAGTACGAAACCGTTTTCATTGCAACTCCCGTTTTGTCTGATGTTCAGATGAAGGAAGCGGTTGCCAAGTACACCTCTTTCATCAAAGAGAATGGTGGTGAGATCGTGTACGAAGAGGACTGGGGTCTGAAGCAGCTTGCTTACCCGATCCAGAAAAAGACCACAGGATTTTATTATCTGATTGAGTTCAAGGCTGATTCACAGTTCATTGACACTCTTGAGACACAGTATCGTCGTGATGAGAGAATCATCAGATTCCTTACTTTCGCTATGGATAAGCACTCAATCGCTTATGCAGAGAAGAGAAGGGCTAACAAACAGGCTAAATAAGGAGGTGAATTATGGCACAGAACAATGAAATCCGTTATCTTAACCCTCCTACAGTAGAGGTAAGAAAGAAAAAATACTGCCGCTTTAAAAAGGCAGGTATCAAATATGTTGACTACAAGGACGCTGAGTTCCTCAAGAAATTCCTGAACGAGCAGGGTAAAATCCTTCCTCGCCGTCTCACCGGTACTTCTCTCAAATTCCAGAGAAAGGTGGCTCAGGCAGTCAAGAGAGCAAGACATCTTGCACTTCTCCCATACGTAACAGACCTTTTGAAATAGGAGAACAGCTTTATGGAAATTATTTTGAAAAAAGATGTGGCCAAGCTCGGTCACGCAGATGATATCGTAGAGGTAAAGGCAGGTTATGCCATCAACTACCTTATTCCACAGGGTTTTGCAATCCTTGCAACTTCTTCTGCAAAGAAGATGCACGCTGAGAACCTTCGTCAGAGGGCTCACAAAGAGGCTAAACTTCGTGCAGATGCTGAGGCTCTTGCAGCAAAGCTTGCCGAGGCTTCAGTAAAGATCGCTATGAAAGTCAGCGAGTCCGGCAAAATCTATGGTTCTGTTACTACAGCACAGATTGAGGAGCAGCTCAACGCTGCAGGATTCTCTGTAGAGAAGAAAGACATCACTTTCGCTTCTGATGCAAAGGAACTTGGTACTTTCGAGGCAACTGTAAAGTGCTACAAAGATATCAAAGGTACAGTAAAAGTTGAGGTTGTAGCTGCTGAGTAAGCAGTTCCCGCATAAAATTCAGAATGGCCGTTCCGTCAAAAGGAGCGGCTATTTTTGTTTTTATATAACTGTGTCTGTCTGGCAGAAGATGCTTCTGGCCTATGCGCAAAAAAATCTATGCCGACCTCGCGGCCGGCATAGATTGATTATAGATTTTTGGTATTATGGATTATGCGTCTATTTTCTTGTAGTGAGGAACAAGTGTTTTCATTATGCTCCATGCGATGAGGTAAGCCACAGCGCAGCCGCAGAATACAATCATATATCCTGCTGATTTTCCTTCAAAACCGAAGAATGTGAACGCTTCTCCCATTGATGCGGTGTAGTCGAAGACTTTACCTGCTCCAAGCTGGATGAAGAATGAACCTATTCCTCCTGCCATTCCGCCGATACCGGTGATTGTGGATATTGTAGATTTTGGGAACATATCGCCGATTGTCGAGAACAGGTTGGCTGACCATGCCTGATGTCCGGCTCCTGCAAGACCGATGATGATCGCAGGCCACCATACAGAAATCGCTCCAGCGCTCTGTGCAAGAAGTGCAGGCAGAGGAAGGAATGCAAAAATGAGCATGGCAAGCATACGTCCGTTATAAGGGTTCATACCTTTCTTCTCTACGAAAAGTTTAGGCAGATAGCCTCCGAATATGGACAATATTGTCACAATAGCATAAAGGGTGATTATAAGGGCCATACCCATACCTGAACTTGATGCATAGCCGTACTGGTCAGAGAAATATGCAGGTGCCCAGAACAGGTAGAACCACCATACTCCGTCAGTGAAGAATTTGCCTGTAATGAAAGACCATGTCTGGCGGTATGTGAAGCATTTCCAGAGAGAAATGGATTTCTGTTCTCCGGCTTCTGCCTTTGCAGCAGCATTTGTGTCTTCAGCATCGTCCTGGTTGATGTATGCAAGTTCTGCCTCATTGACGAATCTGGACTTCTCTGGCTTGTTGTACATAAATACCCAGAATCCCATCCATATAAAGCCGAGGGCACCGATGATTATGAATGCCATTTCCCAGCCTCCGCCAATGCCTCTGTCCTTGAAGAACTGTGCGAGGATCGGAATTGTAGCCGGAGCTACAAGCGCGCCTACTGACGCTCCTGAGTTGAAGATGGAAGTGGCGAATGCCCTGTCCTTCTTAGGGAAATATTCTGCTGTAACCTTTATGGCTGCAGGGAAGTTTCCTGCTTCACCGAGGGCAAGGATGCACCTTGCCGCGAGGAACAGCCATACGCTTGTGGATGCGATTGCCAATGCTGCTGCCGAACCGGTCTCCAATGCTGCCATTGTCTCTACTGAAGCATATCCTTCGATGTGCATTGTCGCCCAGCCGCAGGCTGCGTGGAGGCAGGCTCCTGCCGACCAGATGCCGATTGCCCAAAGGTAGCCTTTCTTGGTACCCATCCAGTCCACGAATTTGCCGGCAAAAAGCATACATATTGCGTAGACGAGTGAGAAGATGGCCGTGATCAGACCGTAGTCTCCGTCTGTCCAGTGGAACTCAGGAGCGATGAAGTCTTTCCAGGTGAGGGAAAGAACCTGGCGGTCCATATAATTCACGGTGGTAGCAACGAAAAGCAGCACTACCATCCACCATCGCCAGTTTGTCATCAGTTTCTTAGATGTAGATTCCATTAAAGATGTTTTATAAACGGGTTAATATTCAGTTGTTGTCTTGGTTTGTCTGTATTTATCTTACCTCTTTTATGATGTCAAGCGCGTTTTTGCAGAGTTCGGTGATTTTGCTCCACTGTTTTGCGGCTATGACCTCCTTAGGGAAAAGGTTGCTGCCCATTCCGACACAGGTGACACCGGCTTTGAACCAGCCTTCAAGATTCTCTGCGGTCGGCTTTACTCCTCCGGTCACCATAATCTGGCTCCACGGCATCGGTGCCCTGAGGCCTTTTACAAAAGCAGGCCCGAGAACGTCTCCGGGGAAAACCTTGCAGAGGTCGCACCCCAATTCCTGGGCTTTGCCTATTTCCGACACGGTACCGCATCCTGGGCAGTACGGTACAAGTCTTCTGTTGCATATAGGAGCGATTTCAGGATTGAAAAGCGGTCCGACAACAAAGTTCGCCCCGAGCTGTATATATAGTGCGGCTGTTGCCGGGTCTACTACAGAGCCGACTCCCACAATCATTCCCGGAAGCTCCTTGTTTGCGAATTTTACAAGTTCTCCGAATACCTCGTGGGCGAAATCTCCACGGTTGGTGAATTCAAATGCCCTGACACCGCCTTCATAGCAGGCCTTGATTACATTTTTTGCAGTTTCAATGTCAGCGTGATAGAATACAGGTACCATTCCTGTCTCTTTGACAGCTGACAGAACTTCCATTTTATTGTATTTTGCCATTTCTGTAGAATTTATCTTGATACCCTGCCTGAACCGTCGCCTTTCATAAGGTTTTCCACTTCAGCGACTGTGACCTGATTGTAGTCTCCGAAAATTGTATGCTTGAGGCATGATGCTGCGACTGCGAAATTCAGCGCCTTCTGATCATCGCCTGTATATGTGAGCAGTCCATAGATGAGTCCTCCCATAAATGAATCTCCTCCTCCTACGCGGTCGACTATGTGTGTGATGTCATAACGTGGTGACTGGTAAAGTTTTTCTCCGTCAAAAAGGACTCCTCCCCAAGTGTTGTGGTTGGCATTGATGGAGCCTCTCAGAGTGATGATCACTTTTTTTGCACGAGGGAATTTTGCCATAAGCTGAGTGCATACGCTTTCGAATTCCGCAGCGTTCACTTCTCCTTTTGTTGCGGTCACGTCAAATCCCTCAGGCTTGATTCCGAATACTTTTTCCGCATCTTCTTCGTTGCCGAGTATTACATCGCATCCGGCTACAAGCTCCGGCATTACCTCTGAGGCTGTCTTCCCGTATTTCCAGAGATTCTTGCGGTAGTTGAGATCGCATGATACAGTGACTCCGAGCCTGTTGGCAGCCTGTATAGCCTCAAGGCATACATCTGCAGCTCCCTGGCTGATGGCAGGGGTGATGCCTGTCCAATGGAACCAGTCTGCTCCTTCAAAGACTTTTTCCCAGTCTATCATTCCTTTCTCGATCTGTGAGATGGCTGAGTTCGCCCTGTCATATACGACCTTGCTCGGACGCGCAACGGCTCCTGTCTCAAGGAAATATATGCCGAGCCTGTCACCTCCTTCAACGCAGAATCTTGTTCCGACTCCGTAGCTGTGAAGATCCTTGATGCAGCTTGCGGCAATGTCATTTTTGGGGAATCTTGTGACGAATTCCGTGTCAATGCCGTAGTTGGCAAGTGAAACGGCTACATTTGCTTCTCCGCCGCCGAAGGTGGCTTCAAATTGTTTTGTCTGTGAAAATCTCAGATAGCCTGGAGTGGAAAGCCTGAGCATAATCTCTCCGAATGTGATTACTTTTGGCATTTTGTTTTCTTATTTTTAATGTTAATTCTATCCAATTGTAAACTATCTACTTGATAACCAGTGATTTTGTTGACTGGTCAAGTGTGATTCCATACGATGTTCCAAAATCGTCAGCTGCAAAAGTAATAATTATTTTCAATTTCCGTGCACGGTAACGGAAAATAAATTCTTATATTTGTGCTGGCGGAGATATACGACATAGTACCGGCGGACCTGCAGGCAAAATTGACGTCCGGTCTGGTTTTGGGCTGTATTTCCCGAAAGAGTATCAATTTTTCAGTCTATGGGTGAAGATAATAAAATTACTATAAATGACGTGGCGAAAGCGGCGGGAGTCTCCAAGGGGACCGTCGACAGGGTGCTGCACAACAGAGGGGAAGTTTCATCGAAAAGCAAAGAGAAAGTGCTCCGGGTCATAGAGGATCTTGGATTCAAGCCCAATGTATATGCTTCACTTCTTGCATCAAGGAAGACCAGAAAAATAGTATGCCTCATCCCCGAGTTCAATCCGGGTGACTTTTGGGAACTTACGGACAGGGGTATCGCGAAGGGTAGGGAAGAGGCTTCCAAATACAGTGTATCCGTCGTTACCGTAAGCTATGACCAGTATGATGTGGAGTCTTTTATCAGAGCCTGCAGGGCTACACTTGATGAAGACCCTGTGGGAGTGGTGATTGCACCTATGTTCAGCAATGAAACTCTGAAATTTGTCAAAGAATTGTCTGACAGGGGAATATGCTATGTCTATATTGATTCCAAACTTGAAGAAGACGGATATCTTGCCTATTTCGGAATGCAGATGTATCAGAGCGGATACCTTTGCGCAGATATTCTGACCGGAGGTATGGATACGGACAGAATAAATATAATACGTATCGCCAGGGACAAGGAAGGACTTTCCGATCCGACCTATATGAGACGTACCGGATTCAAGGACTATATCAGGGAGCACTGTCCGGGATGTGAAATCAACAATGTGTTTATCGACCCGAAAGACAGTGACAGCATCTATGATACTCTGGACAATATGTTCGCTGCTTCTCCGTCAAAGAATATAGTGATGTTCAATTCGCGTATCCATCTGGTGACCGATTATCTGAGACAGAGGAATATTGTTGGCTGCCGTGTTGTCGGGTTTGATGTCCTGGAAAGGAACCTGTCGGCGATGAGGGAAGGATATGTTCAGTTTCTTATTGCCCAGCATTCCGACCAGCAGGCCGTGGATGCCATAAATTCCATAGTGGAGACCGCAATCCTGCGCCGTCCTCTGCAGAAACGTGACAATTTCACCCCGATGGATATACTCAACCGTCTTAACTGCGACTATTATTTCAAATGAAAAGCATAGCTCCGAATCCTACGGCAAGTGCTACGGCGCAGTTGATCAGCTTTGCTTTGAGAAAACTCTTTTTGCTTTCAGCAAGCAGCGGAATGGATGAATGACCGTCCTGTGATATGCAGCTTGCAAGAAGTACAGGAAGTGACACGATACCGCTTGCATACAGTGTTACGAAAATCATATGCGGACCTGACTCGGGAATTATCCCTATCAGGACTGCAAGCAGAATCATAAGTGCCGTATTGTCGCTTATCCATCCGCTTATGTCGATATAGTGGAGTCCGATTCCTATCAGGGCCAGCACTCCGAATGTCCATAGGAATATCCCGGGAAGATGTCTTTTGACAATATGCTCCCACAGATGCTCATCCACGAAATGGTCTGAAGAGAAAGCCAATACTCCAAGTACGAATACGCTGAGGCAGGCGAACAGGACATTCATCCAGTCTTCACTGAGAAGGTCTATGCCGATTTCAGAATGATTATGCTGTTCAACGGATTCGATGTTATTATCGTCTTGGTGGCTGTGCCCATGTTCGTGTTCGTGCGCAAGACGTCCTGTCGCAAGAGCTGCTATAAATACGGCGACACCGGCAAACATTACAATTCTTTTCCATCCGAAATGCCTTGCCTTTTCTGTACTGTCTTTTTCGTGTTCGTGGACTTTGTAGCCGTCTTCGCACTGCATCGTGTCCCCGCATCCGCAATGTTCTTCCTTGTCGCACCGTTTCCTGTGCAGAGAGTCGTGTATGAGGTCGGTTGCAATTCCTGCGACTATTGCTGTAATGAACAGGATTGCAAATATCCATATCGCCTGGTCAGGGAGCATAGCCATTATCACGAAAGCTTCATCCCCGGATGATGCTATCATCATAGCTATCAAAGCCCCGAAGCTCATCATCCTGTGTGTGTAGAGTGATACGGTCGCAAATCCTCCCATACAGCCGGGAACCGATCCGAGCAATGCCGCTATGACTATCTGTCCAGAACGGCTTTTCCTGAGACCGGAGAAGAATTTTCCGTGCGATTCAATGTTGAAGGACTCTATCATCATCATCATTATCGTGACGAGTCCTGTAATAAGTATGGAGTTGCGCAGTATGTCTATAATAAGGTGTGTCATATCTGAATCGGATTATTCAAGCCATCCGTTTATAAAAAGATTTACTATCGGTCTCAGAGGTGAGTTTGTCGTCAGGGTCACTATCACAAGCGTTTCACCTTTCGGCATCGTCGAGGTATCCAGCTCGACTGTCAATGTCCCTTTTTCACCTGTCTTCAGTACGGTTGTGCCTGACGCCGATGCCTTTTCTGCATCAATGTCTATCTTGTATATCTTGAGTTCGGCCTTGCCGGCGTTGCTGAATTCCCATTGTGCCTTAACCTTCGTGCCTTGTCTGACCTTGCCGAATGAGTATGAGCTTGCCTTGAACATCGGTCTTGCGGCATTGTCACGTTCAGCTTTGGTCATTCCTCCGAAGTTCTCTTTGGTAAAGGCATTGACAGTTATGTGCTCCGGTGCCTTTTCTCCGTTTACTACCGGTGTCGCAGAATAACTGTTCTTTCCCCAGATTCCTTCGATGCCTGTTACGGAAAAGGTCATTGTCGCTACACCTCCAGCAGGTATCGGATTGGGATTTACGGACAATGACAATCCTTCTGATATGTCTGTGAATTTCACTTCTGCAGGTACGCCGGAGAAGTTGGCGATTCTGGTCTCGTCGCTTTTGACATTTCCTCTTTCCAGATTGCCGCATTTCAACTCCTTGCTTCTGAATCCTAAATGTCCGTAACGTACAGGATACATTTCAGCCAGGGATTTCTTTTTTTCATGGCTTATTCCCCTCAGACGCAGTATCACCGGTTTCTGTACATCAGATATGTGGACTGTAAGCGTCTTGTCAAAAGGGTAGGGACCTTCATCGTTGGTGTATGACGCTGAAATCTTTGCCGTCTTTCCAGGGAGTATGGGCTCTCTGCTCCAGTTGACGTTAGTGCATCCGCAGGAGGTTGTCACACTGTATATTACGACAGGTTTGCTGCTTGTGTTCGTCATAGTGAATGAACATGACAGTGCTCCATCGCTTAGGAGTACGTCTCCGAAATCATATACTGTCCTGTCGAATGTGACGGTATTTCCTGCTTTCCCCTGGGATGCGGCACTGATTGAAATGCAGATGCATATCATCAGAATAGCCGTTCTGAATATATGCTGGAATTGTTTCATCGTTTTCTGTCTTTGTACATACAATCTGCAAATATAACAAATATAGCAAAA
>VSOK01000024.1 GCA_009774765.1 Bacteroidales bacterium | reverse complement strand
GTCCACTACCTCCTTCAACAACGGATATTCAATCTCCGGAGGGATAACCCTGTTCAACGGATTTTCAGCCGTTAACAATATGAAAATCACAAAAACGGCACTCAAGATGGGAATCCGTCAGGAAGAACTGATAAAAGACGAGCTGTGCCTCGCAATAATGCAGGCATATTACAATGCAGTCTATTGCGAGAGGCTTGCCGAAATCCTTACAAGCCGTACAGAGACCTCCAGGAATGTGCTCAAACTCGCGAAAAGGCAGGAGGAGCTCGGGCAGAAAGGTTATGCGGAAGTGATAGAAATGGAAGCCGGAGTGGCAGATTGCGAATTCCTGCTCATATCAGCAAAAAACAGATATGCCGATGCTATACTCACACTTAAAGAACTTATGTTCTGGCCTATAGAGCAGGAATTGTCCATCGACACATCAATGGCGGAAGCGGAAACGGCCATAACGCTTGCTCCGGAATATGAAAGGCTGCAGACAATGGACTATGCCATAGATAACCTTCCCCAAATAGCAATAGCCAAATGGAATATGGACAAGGCCAAGATTGACCTGAAAACAGCAAAATGGAAATTCACACCGACCCTGTCGCTCAATGCAGGATGGTCTACAAGCTACTATACCTATCCTGGACAGAACGGATATGTCCCCACTCCTTTCCGTACACAGTTTACCAACAACGGAGGCGAATATATCCAGCTTTCACTCTCATTCCCGATATTCAGCGGACTGTCCGCATTCTCCAACCTGAGGAGAAAAAAGAACGCCTGCACAAAAGCTTCGATACAATACGAACAGACCGTACGCGAAGTCGAGGCGGAAGTAGCCAGAGCTATACAGGACAGGGACGGGGCCTCAGCGGCATTCCATCAGGCAGACCGCAGGGCGGACGTCCAGGAAGAAGCCTATCATATCAATATCAAAAGGTATGAGCAGGGAATGATTTCCGCGATCGACTTCAGCAAAGCCTCCGACAACTGGATGGAGGCAAAGGCCGGCAGATTGGAAGCGTTGCTCAACTACTACATAAAGAGAAGTGTGGTGAGCTACTACAACGGAATCAATTATCTCAACCAGGAATAGGAACCAGACATATCAAAAACGAAAACAAACATCATAATGGACAGAATAATAGAAAAGAAAAAAGGGATTGCGGCAGTTTTCACTAAGAAAGCCCTGCCATATTGGACCGGAGCCATAATCACCGCATTCATATTATGGATAGTCTTCCGTGACGATGCCAGTACGCTGAGAGTAAACGGCGACACTTTGTCAATCAGCAAGGTCACAAGCGGTGAATTCAACGATTACATCCGTATCAGCGGCCAGGTCCAGCCTATGACCACTATACAGATAAGCCCACAGGAAGGAGGAACCGTGGAGAAAATCATCACCGAAGAAGGCTCAACGGTAAAAAAAGGAGATGAAATCATCCGTCTGAGCAATGACAACCTTGACCTTCAGATCCTCAATTCAGAATCTGAACTTGCCGAGAAAGAGAACCTGCTGCGCAACACGATGATATCGATGGAGCAGCAGAAACTCAGCGTACAGCAGGAAAAGCTCCAGCTGCAGATTGAAGTCAGACGCCTCAAAAGAAAACACGAGCAGAACAAGATCCTTTACGAAGACCGTCTCATCTCCCGCGAAGAATACCTGAATTCGGAAGAAGACTATGAACTTGCGGCAGGCCGTCTTGAACTGGTAAAGGAACGGGCCTGTCAGGACAGCCTATACCGGAGCATACAGATCAGCCAGATGCAGGAGAGCCTTGACAATATGAAGCAGAATATGCAGATGATCCGCCGCAGAAAAGACAATCTGACGATCAAGTCTCCCATTGACGGGGAACTCGGGCTTCTTGATGTGGTTCTCGGGCAGTCCGTAGCCAGCGGGACAAAAATAGGACAGATCAATGACATACACAGCTATAAAATTGAAGCACAGATAGATGAGCATTACATAGACAGGATATCCGCAGGACTGTCCGCGACCTTTGAACGGCAGAATGAATCATACGGAGCATCCATACGCAAAGTATATCCTGAAGTACGTAACGGCAAATTCAAGGCGGACTTCAAATTTACCGGAGAACAGCCTGACAACATACGCGCCGGGCAGACCTATTATCTTAACCTCCAGCTCGGACAGCCGACAAAAGCAATACTTATACCGAGGGGAGCATTCTACCAGAAAACAGGAGGGAAATGGATCTATGTCGTCACCCCGGAAGGAGACAAGGCCGTAAAGAGAGAAATCCGTATCATCCGTCAGAATCCTCAGTTCTATGAGGTCACAGAAGGCCTTGAGCCGGGAGAACAGGTCATAACGTCTGACTACAGCACATTCGGTGACAATGAAATACTTATATTCAAACAACAACTCGGGATATGAAGACATTTTTGAATTTCCTCAAACATAACAGACTTTACACTGCAATCAATCTGGTCGGCCTGGCATTGTCGATGGCGTTCATCCTTCTGCTTGCTGTATACGTACAGAAACAGCTCAACACGGACTCATTCCAGGAAAAGGCGGACAGGATAATACTGGTGGCAAATGAATTTTACGCCAGCGCATACCACCTGCAGGACTACCTCATAGAAAGATATCCGGAAATAGAATCCACGACTGGATTCTTGACTGAAAACAATATAGAAATCAAGCTCAGGGAAGAAACCCTATACTCATCTGTAAATTTTGCTGACTCTACATTCTTTGACATATTCTCCTTCAAAGTCATCGATGGGGACAAGGAATCATTCCGCCATTCCCGCAACAACATCGTTGTCAGCAAAAGTTTCGCCTCCAAATATTTCGGCAGCGAGGATGCCATCGGAAAAACGCTCACTATGTCCAGATTTGATGACCAACTGACAATCACCGCAGTTATGGAAGACATTGACAATTCAGTCATACCATATTGCGACATACTGATGAGAGGCGAATGGATAGAAATGCGCAACGATTCACACAACAAGCATCTCGGCAACAGCGGAACCGTACAGACATTCGTACTTGTCAAGGAAAACGCCGACCTTATGGCCAAAGAGGCGGATATGCTGGAATATTTCAAAGAAATATGGTGGATGTATAAGGGATACTGCAGCAAAGTGTTCCTGCTTCCGATGAAAGACATCTATTTCTGCGGCTGTGATGAAATCAGCTGTCTGAATACAGGCAACAAATCTTTCGTCAACCTGCTTCTGACAGTATGTCTCGTGCTCCTTCTGTTCGCAATGCTCAACTATATAAACCTCACTACGGCAATCATAGGATTCCGGGCAAAGGAGATGGCTTCCAGAAGACTTCTCGGAGCTTCAAAGGCAAACATATTCCTCAAAATGATAGGAGAATCCACCATTATGTGCACGACAGCGACAATAGCCGCAATATTCATTGCGGAAGGACTCTCACCATACGTTTCCGGATTCCTCGGCTACAATTTCAGCATTTCAGGTGCGATATCTCCCGGAAACATAGCGGCAGTGGTCCTCTCCGTCCTCCTTTTGGGCATCCTGTCCGGAACCATACCAGCTGTCACTCTTCTGACAGTACAGCCAATAGATATAGTCCGAGGAAGCTTCAGGCTTAAGACAAAGACAATATACAGCAAGGTCATAATGTTCATACAGAACACCCTGACACTCTGTCTTCTGATAATGGCGATAACTATGACGCTCCAGATAAGGCACATGCTCGATGCCCCTCTCGGATACAACACCAAAAACATCCTGAACATAGAAAACAATTACGGCCCCGTATCGAAGCTCAATGTCGCCAAAGAACAGATGCTTACGGAAACTTTCGTAAAAAATGTAGGCTACGGACACGGGACACCGCTTTGGGGAACCAACAATGAGACCTCACGCCTTTTGAATGATGACTGGATTTCATTCCAGGTCATCCAAGGTGACAACGGCTACTTTGATATTCTGGGACTACGCAAAAAAGAAGACAGGAATATTCCAAATAGCTTTTGGGTGAACGAGTATGCAATGGAACTGATTTCCGCCGCAAACAAACAGCTTGGCATAAAAGATTCCGAAAACACCATTCCATTCGCAAATTCAAACAGCGCAATTATAGGAGGAGTATATCACGATTTCAAAATATTCTCTTTGCTGCAGGATCAGTCCGCGGCACTCATCAGAAACTTGGGCACATACGGAGACAACAAATCTCCGTGGAACATACTCGTTGAAATTGAAGGCGACCACGCTGAAGCATATTCCAGAATCAGGGATATATTTGCAGAAGTGTTCCCTGACAAGATTTTTGATGCGGAATACATTGAAGACCAGATAAGCAGGACATTCATCAAGGAAAAGAAAGCATTGGAGATAGTGATAATATTCACAATCATTTCAATAATGATATCCGCGCTCGGACTTCTTGCGATGAGCACATATTTTATGCTGCAGCAGAGAAAGAACGCGGCGATAAGAAAAGTTATCGGGGCCGATATGAAAACAGTGCTTAAAGAGCTGATAATGTCATTTATGAAATATGTATGCGCGGCCACGGTGATAGGAATTCCGGCAGGATGGTATATGGCCCACAGATGGCTTGAAGGATTCAGCTACAGGATTCAGCTTCACTGGTGGATATTCGCATTGTCCGCGCTGACCATACTCGCCATAGCCTTGGTCACAATACTTTGGCAAAGCATCAAGGCATCCGCAACCAACCCGACAGAGGCACTTAAAAGCGAATAAAAATGAAACTAAAGGAAACGGCGACAAAGGCCCTGTCCCTCGGGATCGGTATGGCAATCGGGCTTGTTCTGGTCGCAAAGGTATGTTATGAAATGAGCCATGACACCTGTTATACCGATTATAAGCAGATATACTCTATACGCACCCTATACACTCAAAACGGAGAGGAGATTGAATATGGTCAGATTTCGGGAGCAATCGCTCCAGGCTTCAAAGACCATATACCAGGTGTGGACATTGCCACGAGATATACGTTCATTTTCAACAGTGAAAGGTTTACCGATGAGGAAAAGAATACGATAAAGGGTTCACTGATACTTGCAGACACTTGTTTCTTTGACGTATTCGATACGGAAATACTTGCAGGAAATCCTAAGGAAGCGCTTTCGTTACCGGGATGCGCCATAGTATCCGAGAGCTTCGCCCAAAAATTAGGAGGCATATCAGAAGCCATCGGAAAAACCATAGCGAACGAGGAGTCACCGCAGTTTATGATAACGGTGAAAGGCATCTTCAAGGATTTTCCTTATCACAGCTCCATCCGCCATGACGTACTCCTCTCTATGGAAAGCATGAACAAAACATCGACCGAAAACTGGATAGGAAACGACCGTTACAGAGGCTTCGTCAGGCTTGCGGAAGGGACTGATCCTGATATGCTGGCACCTGCCATCAGGCTGATGCAGGAAAAGAATTATCCTCCTGAAATTGTTAAAATGGCAGCAGAATCAGGAAATGATATCCGTTATTTCCTTGCATCGTTTTCCGGAGAACATATCAAATCGACCAGGATGAAGAATATCATTGTCATTCTGTCCGTAGTATCTGCGCTCCTGATCATGATTTCGCTTCTGAACTATATCCTCATATCCGTTTCTTCAATTGTCAAAAGATCAAAAGAAATTGGAGTAAGGAAATGCTATGGAGCCTCCGGCGGAAACATCTATGCGATAATGGCAAAAGAAGCCGCAACCGATATCACGGTGTCATTGATTGTGGCTGCTGCCATAATACTTTCCATCAAGCCTATGATCGAGGACATCATCGGTGTGCCTGTAAGTGCCCTGTTTGTAGGATGGACTTATATTACAGTGACAAGCATCTGTCTGGCAGTGTTTTTCATCGCCGCCCTTGTGCCGGGCTATCTTTATTCCAGAATACCCGCAGGAGCGGCAATAAGGAACTTCCGTGAAAGCAAGCGTATATGGAAACTCGGGCTTCTGTTCGTACAGACCGGCATTTGCGCCTTTCTGCTGACTCTGACATGCGTCATCAGCACCCAATATGACAAGGCCGTGAACGACAAGCCAGGGTATGAATACAAAAATCTCCTCTGGACCGTCCTGACAGGCACGGACGCAAGTGTACACCAGAGCATCATCAATGATTTGAAGACGGTGCCCGGAGTGCTGGACGTGCAGATGTCATATAATCTTCCCCTTAATCACAGCTCAGGGAACAAGGTATATATGACAGAGGGCGGATATAAGGAGCTGTTCAATGTCGCAGACCAATATGAAGGTACGGACGGACTTTTCGAGATGCTTGAAATACCTTTCATAGAAGGAAGATATCCTCAGAGTGCCGAGGAAGTGGCCGTAAGCGAAAGTTTTGTGAAAAAGATGCAGACGTTTCAGGAGTGGAGCGACGGAGCTGTCGGAAAGCAAATCCGTATTACAGAACATTGCCAGAATTCCGAACAAGTCCTGACAGTCAGCGGAGTATATAAGGATTATAGAATCAACACCCTGACAAACCAGGACACACGAGCAAGCATAAAATTCTATGGCGAGACAGGTTCGTCACGCATGCCCTTTATGGTAATAAAAGTCTCGGAGGTGTCGCAGGAAATGATATCCAGAGCCAGGGAGGCAATTCAGGCGAGAATCAAGAACAAAGAAGTGGAAGTGAAGGCATACAAGGACTCGATGCGTGAGGCATATTCCGGTGAAATGAAAATGAGAAACACCGTTATAGCCGGATGTACAGTATCCATCATCATTGCCTTGTTCGGCCTTATGGGATACGTCCGCGACGAGTCACAGCGTAGGAGCAAAGAAATGGCAATCCGCAAGATAAACGGAGCTACAGGAAAGGAGATCATCAGCATATATATTATGGAAATCATGAAGCTGAGCATCGTCGCACTGGCTGCCGGAAACATCGGAGCATATTTCGCCTCGACTATGTGGTTGCAGAATTTCTCTGAGAAGATATCCCTTTCACCTTGGTATTTCATCCTGGCCGATATGGTTATAATGATTCTCGTAGTGGTCTGCGCCGTACTCAACAGTCTCCGCATATCTATGAGCAATCCTGTAGAATCACTCAAAAACGAATAAGAAGATTAGAATTGAAAACAATTTAAAGACAAAATAATATGATTAAAGTAACAGACCTCAGCAAAATTTTCCGTACTGAAGAAATAGAGACCATCGCATTGAACAAAGTTTCATTCGAGGTGAAAGAAGGTGAATTCGTGGCAATAATGGGTCCGTCAGGCTGCGGCAAGTCGACTCTGATGAACATTCTCGGACTTCTTGACAATCCTACGGACGGCAGCTACCGATTTCTCGGTCAGGAGGTGAGCCACCTCAAAGAGAAAGACCGCACAAAATTCCGCAAGGGCAACATCGGCTTCGTGTTCCAGAGTTTCAACCTGATTGACGAGCTGAATGTATTTGAGAATGTGGAACTCCCCTTGCGCTATCAGAACATCAGCGCATCCGAAAGGAAGCAGCGTGTGAACGACATTCTTAAAAGAATGAATATCAGTCACCGTGCACAGCATTTTCCGATGCAGCTTTCCGGAGGTCAGCAGCAGAGAGTAGCGATAGCCCGTGCCATCGTGTCGAATCCGAAACTGATCCTCGCGGACGAGCCGACCGGAAACCTTGATTCAAAGAACGGAAAGGATGTGATGGATATTCTGACGGAGCTGAATGCAGAAGGCACGACCATCATTATGGTAACGCACTCCCTGAAAGACGCGGCTTTCGCACAACGCACCATCAATCTTTTTGATGGACAGATTGTAAGCGATGTCAAGAACGAACTGTAAAATTGACGTATATTTGACTATATTTGTGATTGTTATTCACAAAAGCCTATGACAAAAAGCAAAGGGAGAATACTTGTTGTCGACGACAACGGAGGAATAAGGACCGCACTGAAACTGTTGCTGTCAATGAATTTCTCCGACGTTGAGCTCATACCTTCGCCAAAGGAGCTTGTCAGCCGTATGACTGACTTCCGGCCCGATGTAGTGCTTCTGGATATGAATTTCCATACTGACATAAATACAGGCAACGAAGGCCTTTACTGGCTTTCCGAAATAAAGAAATTCAATCCTGATACGGAAGTCGTGCTGTTTACCGCATACGCGGACATAAAGCTCGCCGTGGAAGGTATGAAGCGCGGAGCGTTCGACTTTGTGCTGAAGCCGTGGGACAATGAAAAACTCGTACAGATACTCCAGTCCGCATATACTGCAAAAAGAAACAGAAAGCCGAAAGAATCGGCAGAAGTGCGGACTGGAAGTTCCCCTATGCTCTGGGGCAAGGGCAATGCTATGGCGGACATAAGAAAGACAGTAGAAAAAATAGCTTCCACTGACGCCACGGTACTCATAACAGGAGAGAACGGTACGGGCAAAGATGTACTTGCAGGAGAAATCCACCGCAAGTCCGAAAGGGCTTTGAGGCCTATGGTATGCGTCGACGCCGGTTCCCTGACGGAAAGTCTGTTTGAAAGCGAACTGTTCGGATATGTCAAAGGAGCGTTCACGGATGCCCACTCCGACCACACGGGAAAGTTCCAGGAGGCCGACGGAGGGACCCTGTTCCTTGATGAGATAGGCAACATTCCTTTGCACCTTCAGGCAAAACTGCTCAGAGCCATTCAGAACAGGACGGTCACAAAAGTAGGAGGCAACAAACCTGTCCCGGTGGACATCAGGCTGATTTGTGCCACGAACAAGAACCTGGAACAGATGGTCAGCGAAGGTAAATTCCGCGAAGACCTGTATTACAGGCTCAACACCATACATCTCCACCTCCCTGCCCTCCGCGAAAGGACAGACGAGATCATTCCGCTGGCGGATATGTTCATAGCCAGATATGCGGAGCGTTACAGGCGTGCTGTCTCCGGTATTACGAAGGAAGCGGGCGAACTTCTCAAGGCACACCGGTGGAACGGGAACATACGTGAACTTCAGAACTGCATAGAAAAGGCTGTAATTCTTTCTGAAGGGACACATCTGGATGTCAATGACATCCAGCTTCCCCAACAGACATCCTTTCAGGACGACCCGGCGTCAGGAGAAGAAACTCTGGAAATGGCAGAGGAAAAGGCCATACGCGCAGCCATAGCAAGATACACCGGCAACCTTTCCTTAGTGGCCAAGTCTCTGAACATAAGCAGGCCCACACTCTACGCCAAGCTGAAAAAATATAACATCTGAGTCTATGGAGGAGCTTCATTGGACAATTGTCATCGTTGGCGTGGCTGCAATCTCCACGGTACTGACAGCATTGCTGACCTACCGGAAGATGCGCAAAAAAGTGGCATATATGCTTGATGCCCTGGAAGACAAGGAACTTAATTTCCGTTTTGACGAACGGCATCGTCCCGGTCAGAGTTTCAACAGGATCCTGAACCGTATGCGCAACATCTTCGACAAGGAACGTAGCGAGATCATCGAGCAGGAACAATACTACGGACTTATGCTCGACCACGTCAGGACAGGAATAGCGGCTATTGAAGAGGACGGAAGGGTCAACTATTGCAACAGGACAGCCCTTGCCCTGCTCGGGATAGCCACATTCGGACATATCCGTCAGCTACAGACCGTAAGCGAATCACTCTACGAGGCATTCCAGACCGTAGCGGACGGGACGGAAGAAAGGGCAAGCTATTACAACGAAAGCGGCAAGATGACAATCGCACTGACATCCTCCAGCGCAAGAATAGGCAAAAAGGCAGTAAAGGTCATAGCATTCAATGACATCAGCCGCGAAATGGAGGAAAACGAGCATCAGTCCTGGTCAAGGCTTATACGTGTCCTGACACACGAAATAATGAACACCGTCACCCCGATAGCCTCTCTCAGCGAGACTCTTCTGCAGTTTGACAAAGTGGACGATGGGATAAGGAACGGCCTGGACAGCATTTCCCAGTCATCACGCGGCCTCATAAGGTTCGTTGAATCGTACCGGAATCTGACAAGGGTAGCAGCTCCGGTCAAAAAGGCATTTTTTGTCAGAGATATGGCGGAAAGAGTAATAAACCTGACAAAGGAGCAGGCGTCTGAAGCCGGAGCAACCTGTACATATATAGAAAAGTCGGAAGATATCCTGCTTTATGCGGATGAGGGGCAAATCAGTCAGATTATCATAAATCTCGTCAAAAACGCGATACAGGCGGAAGCCGACAAGATTGAGATAACAGCAGAAATAAACCTCTCGGAATGCGTGATTATAAATGTCTTCAACAACGGGACACCGATAAGCAAAGACAGCCAAGACGAGATATTCATTCCTTTCTTTACTACAAAGCAGGACGGAACAGGCATCGGGCTCAGTCTTTCAAGGCAGATTATGCGCCTGCACAACGGCTCTCTCAATCTCACCCGAAGCGATGAGGAAGGCACAGTCTTTACGCTTGTATTCAAATGACGGTCTACACCTGAAATCCATTCATTGCCGCAGCCGGCATTCAGACATCAAGATTCCCCTTGCGGATGTTCTCCTGTATGATTCCGTCCGCAACCTCGAACAGTTTCCTCGACCCCAGGGCAGTCTTGCCCTGACGGGAATAGACCTGCTTGGCTGACACACCGTGCGCCTTCCAGTCGCCTCCCCCGTTGCTGTCATTCAGCATAAGCGGCTGAAGATTGTCCATCGCGTGGGCAAACTTCGATTCCGGAGTATCATACGCCTCGAATTCATCGAACAGAGCTATCATCTCGGCCTTCTGGTCATCCGGAAGCATTCCGAACAGATGTTCCTTGGCAGCATCTTCCCTGGCCTTCTGCGTCTTCAGCCCCTCCTCGTCGTATGCGTATGTGTCCCCTGCCTCTATTTCCACTATATCGTGAATCAGACACATAATCATAACTTTCGCTATGTCAACCTCCTCATTGGCATAGTCCTTAAGCAGATAGGCCATAATGGCCATATGCCAGGCGTGCTCAGCGTCATTTTCACGTCTCCCTCCGCCTGACAGATGAGTCTGCCGGAATATATTCTTCTCCTTGTCTATCTCAAGTATAAAATCAAGCTGTCTCCTGAGTCTTTCGTCCATATCGCTTATCCATACATTTACAATCACTCTTGCTTCTGCAGAATGAAAATAAATTGAAACACGACTGCAAAGATGGGAAGAACAGTCTCAAAAAACAAGTCGGGCCAATACTATATAACAATTATGTTTCCACTGTTTATCAGATCCTCTAAATCGCAAACGTGACAATCAACAATCCCCCAATCATCACGTCCATAAAACCCAATGTCACGCATTCTGTCCCTCAATCGCTTCTGCTCATCATATGGCGCATTCTGACGCATATTTATCAACTGCTTCAACTCCACAATTTCCGATTTCGTAAAAGTATTCTTGCCTTTCATAACTCAATAATTAATTTTATATCAATAATATTCTCATTAAATCATCCTAAATCAAAAGATACAGAAATGCTCAGTCAAGCAATTCCTTCAGCTTTGACCACTCCCTCAATTTCACCTCGAAAGGTTTCGCATTTGTATTGGCAGTAGAGTTAAACACCTCAATACGCATAGGTTTCTTTCTCACTATGTCAGAAAAGAAAACGCTGAAATATGACGAATAAGTACTTTTGCCATTAAGGACAATAGTATGAATTGTCGGATGCTCATCCAGAAATCTTTCAAGATCATTAGGAGACATAGCACCGCAGAAACCGGAATCAGTGCTGCCCATTCTGTCTCCGGACTTAAGGCAATCCCATAGCGCAATCCCGTGAGATGTAATATATTTTTCCTCATTCTCGCTATCATATCCAGGAAATATGCTCTGCATTATCTTCCAGAATGAATTCCTTGACTTGTTCTGATAGTACGCCTGCATCCTTATAGACATATTACCAGGCAATGTACCAAGTATCAACACCTTAGGGCTCTTACCGCACCACGGACGCAATCCCTCTTTAGACAAATTTTCCATAATTAATGTTATTAATCTTGTTTATTCCTCGAAATTAGCTTCCATCAACGACAAAATATGTCATTTCGAAAACATAATACAATTTTATGCGAAAAAACTCACAGAGATGAAAGTTGATTATAAATCTCATTGATTACACTGCTTTCTGCCCCATTGATTCTGGTTCTTTTCCATTTTTGTTCGTATTGCATTTTCAAGTCTTTTTTATCTATGTGTTCTAATTCTTTTACATCTTTTATAACCTGAGGGTAATACTGTCTAATAAAGTCTTCAATTTTGTCAATGGCATTGTAGCGTACATTTGACTTCAAGTTTCTGCTGTCATATTCAGCAACAATTCGTTTTTTCAATTCATTCCAGTTCATATTCGTTATTTTTATAAAATAAAATTGTCACCTTTTGTGTCGGCAATTCTTTCTATCATAAAGTTGTAGTCTAATCTTCTTTCAAATATTGACATAATGATTGTAGTGTTTCGGTTTACCATTACAAAAAGAAAGTGTGGAGCCGATTCCGTCTATCCATCAGAAGGTTGTGGTAAAACCTATACCAGAAATAAACGTATCAATCCCCACACTCGAATAGATATGCCGGTATCACAAGAGTACAATACTCCCTGACCACATAGTCTAAACAAGAATGAGTGTCGTCCGTCTTGTCCTTCTGATATTGAAAACTACCACATTTTCTGATGAGGACAGTGCGAAAACACTTTCAATATATCTGTTGATTGCTCAACTCTACAAATATATGAAATTATTTTCACAAACAGACAACACTCATATTAAGAGGATTGAAATATATTCTACAAATTACGTTCATAAGCATTTTTTAGCACATCCCGGACGCGATGGCGCAGATGAAGCGGAGCAATTACTTCTACGGAACGGCTGCGTGCAAGAAGTGCCATCACGAAATCATTTGTAATGCGCAAATGCAGGCGGATTGTTATGCCGGACTCATCGTCGCCCAATATCTCCTGACTGGTATGGAGAGGCAGAGATTTCACAAATGAGCCGTCAAGGGCATCATATTTCAGAATTATCTCCTCCACAGGGTCGTCAGGATTGTTCCATATACCGTAACTTTCATTGAACAATGCCCGGACATCTATATCATTCGCATCCAGCACGAATTTTTCAGGAAGAAGTCCAAGAGAATCCATACGCTCTATAGCAAAGCATTTGAGCCTGTCGTCCTTCCTGTCATATCCCACAAGATACCACCTGTTCTGGGACTCTTTGAGAAAAACAGGCCGCACCATCTTGGCAGATACCTTATTGCCATACCGAAAATATGTATAATTGAACTTAACATATTTTGATTCCCTTATAGCGTCAAAAAATACGGAAAAATCAACATTGATTACAGGCCGGCATTTCTCTGGCAGCACATATCTGCTGATTGAGCTGTCTGAATCCATCAACCCAAGGATTTCCATATTGAACAAAAGGGACTTATAACCGTCACTTTGAGGCTTGGTATCTGCGACATAATAGCCTTTACCATCCATATGCCTTATAGTGATGCCGAACAAAGTGTCAATATCCTTGAAATCTCTTTGCAAAGTCCGCAAACTGCATCCGGCCGTGTCGGAGAAACGTGTACGCATCTGTTCCTCAATGTAATCAACAAGTTCTGCCGCCTGTACATATTTTCCTTTGACTGCAAATTTGTTGACAATGAGGACAATCCTATGAAGCTGGTTCATCTTTGCCATTGTATCCTAAATCAAATCCCAGGCAAAGATATGGAAGCTAAACGACAAAAGATGTCGTATGCAACATTTTTTCTTAGAAGTTGTTAAACAGATCAGCCATTTTCACTCAAAACAATAAAAACGGACAAGCCAACCACAGTCATCACGCAAATATTTCGTACTTTTGCAAAGATACGGGAACTGAAATGCCATTGAAATGAATGAAGAAAGCGGAAAAAGAGTTCGAAATCTACCGAAGACGCAAGATGGAATTATTTGAAAGTGACTTTGACAGGGAGATAAAAAAAATTGATAGGTAAAAATTAGTGCTATGATAAAGAAAGAGCTGAAATGTCCCAAATGCGGAAGTGTATTCTCTGTAGACGAGGCAGACTATGCATCTATCGTGAGCCAGGTGAAGAACGCGGAGTTCGAGGAAGAGCTGCACAAACGCATCGAGATGCTGCTCGGGAAGCAGGAGGCGGAGCAAAGGGTGAAGGAATCACAGACAAGGGAGGCGTATGTGAAGCACCTGCAGAAAAAGGAGCAGGAACTCCAGCAGAAGGAAATGGAGATAAGCAGCCTGAGGAACAGCCTCGCCGGAATGGAGGAGAGGAAGAAGCTCGAGATGGTCAACGCCATCTCAGCCAAGGACATTGAGATAGCCCGGCTCAGGAACGCGATAAGTCTGAACGACACCGAAAAGGAAAATGCGGTCCTCAAGGCAAAGGACGAGATGAAAGCGTCCCTCAACGCGAAGGACAAGGAAATGCTCGAGCTGCGCAACAGGAAAGATATGGAGATTGCGGAGCTGAGGAACCGTAACAGCCTTGCCCAGAACCAGGCACAGATCGAGAAGAAAGCAATACAAGAAGAGTTCGAGGCAAAACTTAGAATTGCTCAGGAGCAGGTGGACTACTACAAGGACCTTAAAATCAAGATGTCCACCAAGATGGTCGGCGAAAGTCTCGAGGCACATTGCAGCAATGTGTTCAACGGCAGTATGCGTCCGATGTTCCCGAACGCCTATTTCGAGAAGGACAACGATGCGTCCGGAGGCAGCAAGGGAGACTTCATTTTCCGCGACTTCGAAGACGGGATGGAATATGTGTCCATTATGTTCGAGATGAAAAACGAACTCGACGACACGTCGCACAGACACAGGAACGACGAATTTTTCAGGAAACTGGACGCGGACAGGAACGCCAAAGGATGTGAATATGCAGTCCTCGTGTCGCTTCTCGAACCGGAAAACGAACTGTACAACAACGGCATTGTCGACGTGTCGTACCGATACCCGAAGATGTATGTCATCCGCCCACAGTTCTTTATGCCCCTGATCACCCTTTTGGTGAACGCCGCCAAGAAATCCATAGTCTACCAGCGTGAACTCGCCATCGCCAGAAGCCAGTCCATCGACGTGACGAACTTCGAGAACAAACTGCTGGAATTCAAGGAGAAATTCGGAAAGAACTACGAGCTTGCCAGCAGGAAGTTCAAGAATGCCATAGATGAAATCGACAAGTCCATCAAGGCCCTGCAGAAGACCAAGGAGGACCTGCTCAGCTCAGAAAACAATCTGAGGCTCGCCAACGAGAAAGCCGAAGGCCTTACCATCAAGAAACTGACATACAAGAACCCTACTATGAAACAGAAGTTCGACGAAGCCAGGGAAGCCGGCTCGGTCGATGACCAGACTGCCGAAACGGATGATTTTGTATAGCACTGATTTTTCAATTTTGACCTTAACCCCGAAATTTTTGTCCGACTTTTGGGGTTAAGGTCAAACAGCATCAGCATTCGACTGCCACTTTTATAACTCCGTCAAGCCTTCTTTCAAACAGCTCATAAGCCTCGTCAATCCTGCATAAAGGATATCTGTGAGTGATGAAAGGCGTCGTATCAATCCTGCCTTCAGCTATCAGAGACAGGATTTCGGCACAGTCACAGCCGTCTACCCCGCCGGTCTTGAATATCAGATTCTTGCCGTACATATCAGGCAGAGGAAGCATTTGAGGCCTGTCATACAGGGCAACGACAGTCACAATGGCGTTTGGCCTTGCACATTCCCAGGCAAGCCTGAACGTATCTTCAGAACCAGCGACCTCAAGCACGACATCCGCACCTCCATTGTCACTGTTTCCAAGGACAAACTCCTTGCATCCGTCAGGTTCCGTCACCAGGACACCGGGATAATGCTCTTCGACAAAACGTCTCCTTCCCGGTGACTTTTCGCAGACTATGATCCTTTTCGGTTTTTTGAGCATCACACAAAGCAACGTGCACAATCCTGTAGGTCCAGCACCTATGACAAGAACCGTATCTTCCGGAGAAATCTCCGATATACGGGCAGCCCAAAAACCTGTGGCAAGCACATCACCGACAAACAGAGCCTGCTCATCACTCACCTGGTCCGGAATCCTGTCCAGTCCCTGGTCGGCATAAGGCACACGAACATACTCAGCCTGCCCGCCGTCAATACGGCATCCCAAAGCCCAGCCACCGTCAGGGTCAGTGCAGTTGTTGACATACCCGCGCCTGCAGAAAAAACACTCGCCGCAGAAGGTTTCCACATTCACCGTGACCCTGTCACCAGGCTTCACCGACACCACATCCTCACCTACCTTCTCCACAATGCCTACCATCTCGTGGCCGACGGTCACTCCCGGTACGGCACGAGGCACACTGCCGTGCTTGATATGAAGGTCACTCGTACAGATACTTCCGAGAGTGACCTTCACAATCGCGTCCCTTGAATCCCGAATCTCCGGTAACGGTTTGTCGGTCAGTCTGAAATCGCCCGCCCCGACATAAGTGAAAGCAAGCATTATCCGGCAATCTCAAAATCACACGCGACCCTGGATTCACGCACCTTGTTGCAATACTCGGAAATCTTGACGTGCTCAGGATGTACCTTATAAGCCGCAAGATCATCCAACGACTTGAACACAGACACGAGACAGGCGTCATAGTTCCCTTCCACCACATTGATACCTACCTCGCATTCAACCAATTGAGGCACGACACCAAGCAGTCCCTCCAGATGTTCTTTCATCCACTGGGCATTCTCCTTTGCCGTCCGTCCCTCAGCCTCCGGCTTCAATTTCCACATTACAATATGTCTTATCATAATCGTTTATTTTAAGATTTTACAATCACTTTCGCCTCGGCATAGTCAAAGTTTACTTTGCCTCTGCTCTCAGCTTAATCATTTATTCTTTGCGGTTTTCCCATTTCATTAAAATCTGCTCCAAATCGCTTTTCAAGAGATTGCAATCATATCCGATTTTCTTTTTCTGCAATTTATCGGAAACATATTTTACATAATACAAGAAATCGCCTATGATTGTTCTCTTCTGCTCAGGCAACGGCAATTCACCGAATTTACGGCTAAAATAACATTCGACCTTTATATGATACACTCCGTTCTGATTTACCATACGCCCCCATTTATACTTGAGACGGATATAATATTTACCATCAAACCCTTCCGGCACTTCATTTTCAGAATGAAAGTATTCATACCTGACAGATTCATTCTCGTCATCGTGATGACTGAAAAACATTGAAATACCAAGATAAGAAAAGCTATCGCCATATTTTTCCGACCGAAGTCCATGTACGACCAGATCTTTCAGTCTGTCAAGACTTTCATAGAGAGGTTGAACAGATTTCTGATAGTTCCCAGACTTCTGCCACCGAACAGGGGACTTGGGCAATAAATTCCGTTGCGACTTAAATTCATAACCTGCATAACAGGTTTTATCGCTACCATTTTCCAAAACATAGGAATCTTTTAATCTGCTCCATCCTTGTTCATCCTCAATTTCAAAATATCGGTTCATCAATGAAGTATAGAAACTACCATTTATCCAGCATTGAGCTTTCGCTTCCAAAGGTTCCCTATCTCCCCAGCCGACAATGTTCAAAGCCTCACATACTCTCACAAGGTCATTCCATTCCTTAATGTTCGCATAGCGGTATAACTTATCAAACTGCCCCAAAAGCCAACTTCTGGCTTTTCCCTGTTCCTGTTTACCTAAATAAACAGACAGTTCATCAAGATTCTCTATGCTATAAATTTCATTCATTTCCTTAATAACCAATGGGATGACAAAGCAAAATCGACTGTTATTGTCTTCAAGTATATCACTTTGCGAACAAATATAAGAAAAGGTGAGTGTAGAAAAAACAAGTTTGTTGATTTTGCTCTCAGCTTTGGCTATATTTGTCACAGGATTCAGAATATGAAAAAGCAGGACATCATACACGATTTCGCATCCCTGAAAGGGCTTTCAGTCATTCCTGAAACTGAACCCGTATACAACAAAGCAACGAAATCGTCAAAGCCACAGCCTAAATCCACTGAACCAGAGCCAAAACAGAAAACCTCTGCACTAAAAGCAGGACAGAAAGTCGTTATGATGGATTGTGACCTGCGTGGAAAAATAGTCTCAGTTAACGGGAACAAAGTCACCATTGAACTTGAAGACGGCTTCGAGATAGAATCATCGCGCAGAGAATTTGCAGTGACCGAGGAATCCGAACTTTCAAGTCTGAAACAGGCAAATGCCAAGACATCCAAATCCGTGGAGCCCCGCAAGGTCAGAAATGCCGCTCCGCCAAACACGGGAACACTTACAGTAGACCTCCACATAGAATCAATCCCAGGATGGAAAAATGTCCCGGAAGGCCAGCAACTACAATTCCAGCTCGACCATTTCAAAAGGATAATCCGAGAAAACCTCCCCCACAAAGGAATGAAGATATCATTTATCCATGGCATCGGAGACGGAGTCCTGAAGGCCGCCATAAGAAAGGAACTGACTGAAGTCCTGGCCCTGAAATGCACCTACTCCGTAGGCGACCCGGCAGTCACCGTAGTCACCATAAGATAAGAAGCAAAATTCAGCGGAATAATTGACGACAGCTCAATTCAAGCGCCAGTTACCGTTCACCTCACCGGCAATTTTCGGCAATATTCCAATATCCGCCGGCAGCCAATCCACAGAATCAAGCTCATCCATACCCAACCAGCGAGCGGACTCATGCTCCTTCAGGACCAGATCACCGGAAATCACCGAGCACATATAGCAGTGCATAGTCAGATGGAACGACGGATAGTCATAATCCACGGTGCACAGAAACGAATCTACGCCGATCTCCGTGTCAAGTTCCTCACGGATCTCCCTCCTCAGCGCATCCTCAAGGCTCTCCCCCACCTCGACCTTCCCACCGGGAAACTCCCACATATCCTTGAAATCCCCGTATCCCCTCTGCGTCGCAAAAATCCTCTCACCGTCCCGTATTATCGCCGCAACCACCTCTATTGTCTCCATATCTTACTTATTTACAATCTATTTAAAACACATCCGCCCCAATATACAGGAGCATTACAACGACTGACTTTTACAGATCATTTCCATCAGTCATTCTTCACAAAAACATCATAGTTATCCGCCGCCCAGGATATAAGTTCCCCGATTATCGGAATAAGACTCCGGCCAAGTTCCGTCAACGAATATTCCACCTTCGGAGGCACTTCCGGGTAAAGCTTTCTGCTAATAAGCCTGTCTGCCTCCAGATTCTTCAAGGTTTCGGAAAGCACCTTCGGGGAAATGTCCGGAAGTGCCCTGCCGATAGCGCTGAAACGGGTAGCCTCATTCTCGGAAAGGACACAAAGCACCAGCATAGACCATTTGCCCGAAAACCGTGAAATGACATTTCTGACAGGACAACTTTCTGTACGTGTATATTTTTTCAGATTTTCCTTTAGTCGCAATGAATTCATTTTTAACAATAATTACATAAAGGTAAGTAAGTCACAAATATGTAACATCTTGCACATCACATATTTTCACTATACATTTGCACTATCAAAAAGATAGTTGATTGCAATTGCAAAGTTAATGACAATATTATTAAAATCTACAATAAACGATTAAGCCGAGAGCAAAGTTTACTATGCCGAGGCGGAATGATTGTAAACGAAGTTTAAAACAAACTGAATTATGAGCACAATTAAAATCATTGACAAGGGAGAAAAATTCACCCACGCACAAATTGACAACTTCAGCCACTTCGAAGGAAAAGAATTTCTGAAAGACGCCACAGAGGCGACATCCTGCGAAATCTCATTGGGAACACTCCCACAAGGAGCGGCCGTGCCATTCTTTCACAACCACAAGGAAAACGAAGAAAACTACATCATAATCTCCGGATCCGGCAAATTCCAGATCGACACCGAAGTCTTTGACATTTCAGCCGGCTCAGTAATCAGAGTAGCTACAGGCTGCGACCGCAACCTCAAATGCACCTCACAAGAACCTATGACCTACCTCTGCATACAAGCCAAAGAAAACAGCCTCGGAAACTACACCATGACTGACGGCACCATCACCGAAAGGCCCAGCCTCCTATGATTGCCCTCACCACAACCCAAGCTGGCTAATCCACCGACCGACCCGCCCTAACGCCCAAACTGGCGGAGTCTTGTAACAGTCAAATGGCACATAGGTGGGTTCTCATAACTACCTATATATCAACAAATTGCAAAGCAGTATGCTTCACACAAGGCATACTGCTTTATAATCCACTGAACCACAATTACTTGCAAGGACCCATAACCGCTTTATGTGCAATGTAATACTTGCGTCCACTTTTAGTAAGTTCCCAATATTCACTATTAGACTCTGCTACAGCCTATCAAATATCGTCTTCATTTATATGCCCCGCGGCATACATTCTGCCAAATATAAAGTAAAACAACACATCTAAAGTCAGTGCTGTAATATCTTCATAATAGCCTACTTCAAAATTCCACGCTTGAACCGATGGTTATTCCACATCAATCTGACACTCAAATTAAACATTGGGTTTTATATATCATTTTATAATGTAATGTTCCCAAAAATATCAAATATTCCCCCAATATAGAACGGCCCACAATACGGAAATTTATTTTGATTTACCATAACTTTCAACGGGTTCTGCCACCATACCATATTCCTCCTCAGCTATTTCACAAGATTTGACTCTCCTGTCTTCAAGGAATATACAGCAAAGCTTATATTCGTCTGTAGGAGAACTCGATTTCAGTTGACATTCCCAAACGGTAATACAATTCCAAACCATAGAAGTTAGTCACTGCCTTTCCTCTATATCTCTACTCCGATTACACTCAATTTTATTCTGCCCAAATTAAGTATTTGTCTTCGAAAAACATAATATTTGCAGCCTTCGTAACCATACCTAAAGTAACCTTTCACGCAAATTGCAGTCCTGTATTTGCGTAAAACTAAGTGATACCCAGGAAGCCGTAGGTGATTCAGCCGATACCAAAAGCCACGGCTGAACAAGAACTTCCCAACCAACAATTCTAACATTTTCTTCTTGCTCTTTATAACAGACATACAACGATGACGCTGTTCCTTGGTTAACACATCAACCATTCTGTATATTTGGGTCATCTGTATCAGCTATAACTTTCTTGTAAAACCATTCCATCTTGATGTCACAGTTTTTGCTATTCGGTGCAGGCACCGCTTCTTCTACTTTAACCATAATAGGCATAGGCACACAATTCCCGAAAATCAAAGCCTCACCAGGTACAGCTTGTTTGATTTTTGTAATATAATCTTCGCTAAAGTATGGTAGAACCGAATAGATATATTTCATATCTACTTCATTTTGGATCCGGTGAACAATATAGTTTCCGCATTGCGACAAAACGGTTTGTGATAACTCTGATGGCCTTTGCGAAGATATAATCAAATAAAGAGAATACTTTCTGCCCTCTCGCGCTATTTTTTCAAATATATTCTCTCGCATTATATAATTTGCATCTTTTCGAATATAACGGTGTGCCTCATCAAGAATCAAGTGTATTGGTTTCTGTTGTCGCGATTCTCCAAACTTACATTTTCTGTAATCGAACACCATTCGGGATACGACACTTGTCATCAATTCCAAAGCATCTGTTCCCACTTCACTAGAATCAATAGTGATAAGTTGTTTGCTCTGTCCATCAGAATCTGAAATGCCAAACATTTTTTCTAAGTAGTCATTGTAATCTTGATAATCTGGAGTCTCAATACGCATAAACGCACACTCTGGATTATAAAGGAAGAAATCCAACCGACTCATCAGCGTAGATGTGAAGTCTCTAATATGCAGATTACCATGGGCTTCTTCCTCCAAAAGTACCATATCAACCGCAGTTCGCAGATAGTGATAGTCAAAGTATTTACCCGGCATAAGTTTGTTCTGGTCTACCAACAAGGCATCATTTTCATCGATTTGTCGAAATGCTCCTTCCGTTACGGTATCTAAAAGTTTGGTATCGCAATGGTCTTTATATTTTATGACACATACATATTTCGGTTCACTATCTATTGCAGTAAAAAGATCAAGTGCATTGGATAATGAGTCATTATTGTTGCCAAAATTAATAACACACAAATCGTTACAAGCATTGAGAAAGTTAGCAAGATCTTTCAAGACATTATTATCAACATCATCATCAAGGCTATTATTGCATGTTTGTCTAAGCGTGGCAACAGCTCCTTTTGCCGCTGTCATCTTGGAGGTATCGCTATCTATTCTGCTTACAATATTGAATAGCATTTGCCGTAATTTCCATTTGATATAATTGGCAAATCGATGAGCGTCGTTTCTTTTGTCAGCATTGAAAATGCTGTAAAATTTATAACTCTCTTGAAGCACCCTATCCCAGAACGGTTTTTGAGTTCGTTCCGATGCCATCAAAAAGGATAGCCATTCATCAAGGTTCATCAAATAATATGGTAATACAAATCGTTTATGTACACCATTCTCACTAATATTTGGCTTATAAAAAACAGACTCTATTTCGTTATTCAAATGAGCCTCTTCTTCCAAGGCCATTGGATATTCACCATTTGCATCGAATATGATTGTTTTGGCACCTATGGCTTCATTACCATGCTTGCGATATACTTCATGCAAAATATGAGCGATTGTATTAGACTTGCCACTACCACTATTCCCAAGTACGGCCGAATGTATATTGAAGAAACGATTGATATCAAGTTCTATAGAGTAATTAATCAAACTTTTACTTGTCCCGATGGAAATCGTTGAATGTACACCATTAACAGCGTCACCCTCATTATAAGATAATATTAAGTCCAAATCATTAAAGGTCACAATTTCCACATCACTATACAAAGAAGGGAATATGCCCACACCCATACAGAACTTTTCGTTCACTAATGTTCCTATCGGCTTTATTATAATCTCTCGAGAACTATCAAGATTATATGTGCTATACACTTGATTCTCTTGCCCCACCCAATCAACGATTGATACGACCTCACACATAATATACTCCCCTGAAGAATTTAAAGTCTTCAAATAGCTACCAATATTGCCAAAATAGTATACCTTCCCGTCAATATTGACAGTAGAATTTCGAGTAGTATGAAACAAACGCACCCTAAATTTATCGTATTCTACAGATATGATTTTACCTATTTTCATCTTGTGTTTCGGCTTTGAGATTTTCTACAAATCTATTAAGAATGTTCTCTTCTTTTTGGAATGTGTCAAGATTTGGCAAGAGATTATTCACTATATAATTGAAGTGATTGATAGTCCCCTTTTTGTCCTTTTTATCCGCATCAATATATTCTGTTCCAAAAATCGTAAAGATTCGTTTATCGTCAATAAAGAAAATAGGCTTAGCATTTCTTTCCTTATCCTCTGGCTTGGAACCAAAAATGACTACATTTATAGTGGAATTTGTGGCCAACGCTCTATATATGATATCATTTACATGTCTGTCACTAAAACTGTATCCAATAACAAATAGAACAGAATGCGGTTCTAATAATTTGTTTTGGAACTCGCGGAAAAGATCGACATATGGACTACCTAAGCTTTTATCCTGTTTAGTTGGTGTAGGATAGATAAGAACAGAACCATCCTGAAATGTCTCAGAAGGAACAACTTCCTCTATCTCGAAATAATTATTGGTCTGTTTATGTGACTCACGCCAATTCACAGAACCATGAATTTTGTATAAATACACCATATTTTCAACTGGTTCATACTTGTCTATACTTGTATCCATTCGTTTAGACCATGTATAGTTGAAAATAGCAGGATTAAAGTATTTGTGAAGTCCTCCACTAAAGCCATTAATATAATGAATGTTCAAGGCGTCAAGAGCCGTTTCACTAAACAGATCATTATTTGTCGTAAACACTCTAATCCTGGAATTATCCTTAGTTCTTAGAGCCAACTTTTGATAGAAAGTCTTATAGTACTCGAGAACCTTTTTATGTTCATCTTTGTCAAATCTTATATTAATGCTGTTGAATATATGCTTTTCGACTTTTTCTATCATGGATTCATAAAGCATCAACTGAGCATCTATTTTTTCTTGTTGTTTCTTATCTGTGAGGTTTATTCCTTGATAATGAGTTCTTGCTGCATACATTACTGTCAGACATTTTTCTAGATTGTTTTTACATTTTGTAGCGATACTTTTAAACTCAGCTCCCAATTCTTCCTCACCATCATTAAAGGTGAGCGAATCATAAAGCTCCGACATTGTCGGAATAGCTCCATTGCTTGTACCTGACCCAAAAAGAAAGTTGACATTTTTTAAATTAAAAAACTCCCGAATCTTACCTTTGAGTATAGAAAGTCTTGAGTCAAAATCAGAGTTGGATTGAAAATAATTAGAGGTACCTTGAGTCATATTCAAGTCACCAAATTTATGTTCTCTATCGTCCATAATTTCTTGTTCGTATAAGATTATTAATCCATAGTGTTTACTGTTTCCATAATTTGATAAATAATACGTTTTTATATCTTATCAAAGAATCCCTCATATTCTTTCCATTCTCCCATTTTACGTCCTCCCATACGGGTTATCTTGCCTAATTCTTGGAGTCATTTCAAATATTTCTGAAAAACCTATGCTCTCGCCCATTTGCATAGCACTGACTTGCGGATTTTGGGAAATCAACTTATAAATTTGGCGACTCGCTTTTACGAACTCCTGTACCAAATGACTTCCATCAAGTGTAATTTCCCCAATAATTTCATCCTCAAAATTCAAGCTCCAAAGTGTCACATGGAACTCGGAAGCATTGGAAGTAAATTCTGGAGCACGATAATCTGAAAGATGTTCATAATGCTTATAAGTGTTTATTATCTTCTTCATTCCGCAGGCTCGTCTCTCCATAATCCCCAATCGGCTGAAGAAATCAGCCAATAAGAGATTCCTTCTTTTGGATGGCACAGTAAGTGGATTTAACTGCTGAATAAGCCTGCCGTTCATCATACCGCCTGGAGAATATATTTCCAATAGGTTATAATAAATACCAATATGTATTTCACTTCCCAGCTGCATATAGTCACTATGAAGATTGAATTAGCTATTGCTTCTGTTATAGCACATTCCGGATAATCAGGCAGTTCTTCACGATGGCCATTCTCCTTCCACCACTTCTTACGGGAATTGTTTCTGACAAAAGATACAACGCTCTACAACTGGGCTATTAACGCAGCCTTCCAATTCAACATCATCAATCACTTCGCCCAAACCACTCATAATATCCAAACCATTTCAACGGGTACTCAACATCTTTCATAAAAACTGATATATAACACCTCAATTATTTTTCACCTTACGATATACTTGTAATTTATCTTTATCTGTTCTATAGAATGAGATGAATCCAACTTTTTTTAATGCCTCTAATAATTGTCTATTCAAAGCGTTATCTGATAATTTTGCTCTCTTATTTTGATCGCACACTTCAGTACAATCACCACCAATAGAAGTAATTAATTGTGCTATTGTACTATGATCATTGAACCCAGCTGCAATCACAAATAAGACCAATTCCAACTTTAAAGATTCATTTTTAGAAATATTTACAAGAAGTGAAGCGAGAGCATCAGGATTGAATGAAAGCCGTCCATTCTCAGCAAGAATTACCAATCGGTCTTGTCCCACATTCTTCAATTTGTCAATATCAGGAAAATCACCAATGAAAGACCTTAATAACTTTCTATAATTATCTATCTTCAACATTTCACTACCAAATAAAGATACATATAATTTCTCTTTATTGCTTAAATCATCCGAACACACTTCACTAGACAACTCTGTCGCATAGTAATTTATAAATACCATCAGCTCATCACTCATTCCATCTTTGTATTCATAATAGAACGACACATTATTCCAAGTTGGCAACAATATCCTGGATTTTACAGCAACAGCATACATCTCCTCATTATCTATTTTCGCAAAATCATCAATATGATTATGTTGACCTGTTAAATATTTGATTTTAACCTCTGCATCTATATCCGCATTGTTCAAGAGAAACAGCAAAGATTCTGAGCTTTCATCTTGGTATTTATCCTTTAGGCATTGAATTGTAGAAGATATATTGTCCTCAATATAGTCAATGAAAGAATCATTGTTTGTCTCCTTTATACGAGTATAATTAAGATTTTCGACAGATAAAGTTTTGTCTTCGGAATGAAGCCTCATCGCTATAATACATAGATTCTCAAGATTAATTTCATAACAATCATTCTCGATAACACAATCAAGCAAATCCTCAGAACCATTGCATAAACTGACAAATCGGCTCGCCTTTACCAAAATCAGAGATTTATCCAACGTGATCCCTTCACTATGTTCAACCAAAAAATTATAGTTATCATTAAGCCATTTTTGTTGTATATGTCCCCAACTTGGACAGAACTTTAGATATGCCTCAATGAGATTGTCCCTTTCTGCCGAATTATTCCAACTTACTATGTTATTCCATGAATCTGCGTATTCAATATAGTGCTTAAAAGCCACACTTGGTTGCTTGCCTTCAGAATAATACTGGGACAAGAATTGTAACGGGGCTTTATCTCGCTCCAATCGCATCATAACATGTTCAAATTTATCACTTTGGACATTATGCGAGGCAAGATAATCCAGTAAATCAATATTGAGAATGGCATCACTCTCAAACATATAATCCTTCAATTCCTTGACAAAATTCTCAATCTTGTCTATATGGTATTCATACGATTGTCCCTCTTCAATTTTCATTGATAGCAAAAGTTCCCGATCAGACAGCGAAACCATACCTTCATAGAAATACGATATATAGTCGTAGTAATCTTCATCGAGGTAGCCTCTGCGTACAAACACATTCATCATCGGAGTTAATCCGAAACTCTTATACTTATCTGTTTCTCCTAACTTGTACTTTTTTATTAAATCCTTTAATCTCAAAGATTTCGCTTTAATTTTTTCCTGTTGGATACGTCTGCGTTCCTTTGAAAAATAAGTAGAGCCATTTTCTATCAGTTCTATTCTTTTAGAATAATTAATCTCATTGTCTATTTGTTTGAAATCTATAGTCTGTGATGTGGATGACGCCCCTCCATATCCGTAATAATATTGATAACTTATTTTGTTGGTAATTAATAAATTGTCAAAAACAACTTCATTCTTTGCGATTTGCTCGAAAGAATAATAAGCATCCTTAATATACACCGAAAAAGGTTTGTAAGAAAGCTTATTCCATAACTTAAATAAAAACAATCTCCTCAAATCAGTTTTGCTCAGATTTGCATCCTGTTTGAAGATTTGTTCTTTTTTAGACAGAGCATTTTCAGATTCCTCAATAGCTTTTAAAGCAAGGGGAATAAAATTAGATTTACTGCTGATACACTTGTAAATTTTTCCCTCCCTTCGATGCAACAAAGCGAAATCCTGGGGATAATAGTTTTTATAAACTATCATTCCCAACAGTTTAGTCTTATTAAGCTGAAAATCACTTGCCTCACACAACTTATCACGATATTGTTTGTATTCATTTACAATGTTGGTCAGAATACGCATATCCTGAATGAAAAATGCCATTTCAGACAGATCTTCATCACTAATACCATCGTTTCCGCATCCTTTTGCCTCAAGTGCAGATTTGAGCTTGTCCTTTGAGTTCGAAGGATTGATTACAGGTATTACCGTTGTAATAAAGTCAAAGAACTTTGTTCTTTCTTCATCTTTAAAAATATCATCTTTAATAGCATAGACAAAAGTAATATGTCTGCCAACTATCTTGGATTCATTGATAAGCTGATTAAGTTCTCGCAATTTCAAGAATATATTAGGTGTCCCGAATCGGTCCAAATCCTCAATAATTACGACATTATACTCCGTTACTTGAAAAAAATACAGAATTTCGTCAAGGTGTTTATTGAATATAGAGTTATCTTCTATAACTTCAATTTCACCCTCTTTCAAATTTAACTTATTCAGTTTTGAATTGCTATATGATTTGAAAACATAACGGGCAATCACATATAATGCAAATAACAACCAAGCAGAAGCAGCTAAATCAAAAATCGTATTCCATGTACTACCCCAACTGAAGAAATCATAGATTGAATCCACTCTTGCGAAATTCGGCTCAAATAAGATAAGGAAACAGACTAATGTCAACACACAATAAAGCGGATATATTATCAGTTCACGATTCGACAAATGTACAATTTTTCTAAAACGAGAATTTGGTACAGTTCGCGTTTTTTCTCTATAAATGATTTGTTGCAGAATACTATATTCGATTTTGCGGTTAAGATTCTCTATGCGCTTTTCTCTTTCTCCATCTGTTAATTCAGCTGATGTATCCTGTTTTTCATCAGAAGCTATTTGTTCCTCATTAGCTTGCAGAGTTGCCAATGATATAGGCAGAAACTTATGTTCATTGGCAAAATCTTCCATGAGAGTAATGAGCACGGAGCTTTTTCCGGAGCCAAAAGGACCCGTTAGAGCAATGTTTCTTATATGCTCTTTCCCCGCTATAGACAAAGCATCATTTAATTCAGTAACTGATTTATATGATGCGTCCGACTTATCAATTTTCTTAGGAAGTAGTGTATCTATTGCCATATTTGATTTATTTTATCTGTTTTAATAAATCCTTTATTCGTATAGTTCCATCATCAAATCATTAGAAATCAACTCTCCCGGCTGCATTTTAATACGATATATGGGAGTTCGACTGCTGCCCAATGAAATAAAGGAGGACAGATTTAACTTCAAACATAGCTTTCCGTTCTTTGTGCCAAAATAGACTTTCTCCACTTTATAATAACCGTCAATCTCTCCGCCAACCATAGGCAAGAAATACCTAACATCCATCACATTGACAGATGTCGGTATCTTCTCCATAGTATATGTCTTTGCGATATGACTGTCAAAATCTGAATAATCTGCATCGGTTCTTCGTACTAATCCAGTAAGGATATTCCTAATTTCCTGTTTCGGTTGTTGAGTCAAAGTGCCGATATTGTCAATGCTATCGATATGGAACTCTGTTTCAAGTTCAAACGGATCACTGACATAGAAATGTGTCTGTAAAGTTTCCACAAGCTCTTTGCTTTGAGCCGTTTCCCTTTTTATTGTTGAAGATTTTATTTTGAGAGACTTCCATATATTGGCATCTTCATCCTTCATTAGAGCAAGAATCAGATAATTACTATCACTCTTCGGACGATACAATTTGCCGTTCAGCCGTTGGAAATTATCCTGAATGAACTGATAACAATCCATACCATCACGTGGCTGCAGAGTTCTGAATGTGTAGAGTCGATTGAGAGTACCTTGAATCTTTTCTCTGAATTCTTTGCGGACATATTCTCGCCATGCTGCTTGCGCACTTTTATTATTTCGACCATACAACGAAACGATGTACAAAAAGTTTACATCATAGTGGCACAACAGCAGCGTGTCTCTGTCAAACAAACGATTTTCAAATTGGCGGTTCAGTTGTACGCCACCATCCTGTGCTTTCAACTCCTTATCATCAAAGGACAGAAATTTGCTTCCACCAACCTTTTTATTGGGAATCCGAGCACTAATAAAGAAATTGGGGATAGGATTATATCCTTCAGTCAATGTATCCCTTAACTGAGGATGCGCTCCGTTACCGTCACCGTCCAAAAACAGATTCATGTTCCACTGAATGACATTTCTGGCGTATGTGTATTGTTTGTATATCGATTTATCTCCAAGTTGTATCCTATCATTCTTGGCACGTTTATAATATTTGCTGTCTCCGATGTAATAAGTAAGCTCGGATGTCAAATCAGACTGTTCGATAAGACCTTGACCTATGAACATGTGGTCAACTAACTTGCCATCTTTTTGCTCCATCAGTTCTTTCGGCAGATTTTGCTTGTCATTACCACTTACCAGAGTGTCAATCATAACTTCAAAAATGTGCTCGAAATCTTTTGCCAGCAAATAGTCCTCCGACTGCCTGTTCATCGCAATCTTATATTCCCTGTCAAAGAAAGCGTAACACAAATCCCATATCCGAAGAGCCTTGTCCGAGAAGTACTTGTACTTGATCTGTCTCAATCTTCGGCATCCGAAATTCCTTTCAACATAAGATTTCTTCAACTTATCAAAGTTGATAAGCGGATATTGAACATTGATTTCAAAAGAGAAACCATGTGCTTCGCGGATATAATTCAATATTGAGAAATATATGACGAGCAGCTCTTCGTCAAAGTTCACCATTTTCTTCCTGTTTACAGGTTTAATGTAAACAGGACTGCCGTTTTGAATTACTGCCTGCGATGAGGTAATGGTCTTGTTCCAATTGATTTTGTTATAACCGGAATGCACGTTCTTAGCCACAAATGTAAAATAGTCCTGATTGTTTCTATTGAAATCCCTCAGTGCTATTATCACGTCAAGCAGGGTATTGTGCTTCCGTTTTTGTCCTCTGCTTTCGGACTGATATTCCTTGCTTTCAAGTATATTGTCGTTGTGAGTCTTTTTATATACACTTATCGTCCGGTATATCCAAATCGAAAGCGTTGATAGGAATTCCTTGTATTCCTTACAGCCTTCTTCTGTAAACTTGGCTTTTACCGTATCGGACTCAAAGTCTATTATTTCCTGTGGTGAAGCACCGAATATCGTATCATCCCCACTCTCCTCGTTTATCTCACCTGTCAATACAACTTTTGGCAAAAAGAATATAACATCTTTTGCCGCCCTGCTATAGCAATACCCAACATACCCAAATGAATATCTATCTTCCTTTGCAGGAACAGACACAACATCCTTGAGCACATCTCTGACAGTCAGGTTATCCCTGACCATATTATTCAGATTATATGGGTATCCTTCTATAAATAGCAGCATAAACCTTATTCTGATTGATTTTCGACAATATCCTCATCACTTTTAATAGTAACCTTATTGCCATTATGGTCAGTGACTCCAAGATAGGACATCATTTTTATTAGCGCCTTTGTTCCATTTTCTCCATACAATTCAGAAAATGAGACATCTTCGGTTTCGCTGATTTTGAATATATCTCCTTCTCCATCTTTGCAGACATCGTTCCACAGATAGAACAATATTTTGTTCAATAAGATTTTATCGGTAATCACACCATCTGATGGCTTTACGAAATAATCGCCCAACATCTTATCTTCAGAACTGGTTGCACCCAAAATTTTGTCATTGACTTTTCTTTGGAATGAGACCCAAGAATATTCTGTATCAGCAATGACTATCTTCCAATCTGTATTCTTATATTTAATCGGCTCATACTCCCAATCCCAACGCCTCTTGAAAGCACTATCAATTGGGAAAAGCGACTGGTCGGATGTGTTCATAGTTGCGTAGATATACAAATTTGACGGCAAACAAAGTTCCCCTTCTTTTATACCTAGATTATCTTCGCCCAGTTTCTCTTCCAAAAACACCCTTAAATCGGCATCGGCTTTGATTGTATATTCAGATACACCGTTTTCATCCCTGTCAATCAACTGGAACAGATCACCGAATATCTGGGCACAATTTCCCCTGTTGATTTCTTCTATTATAAGATAGACATTATCCGTTGTCTGATAAGCACGAATATATGCATTCAAGAAGGCCTGAGGAACAAAACGATATACAATTCGAGATTCCTTTGAGACTTTCAAAAGTTCCTCTCCAATTGCAACACCTTTATCAATCTCTACAGTATAGCTATCTGACATTCCACATGCCAACAAAATATCTCTTTTTACTGTTGGAGTAAGTTGTTTTAATGAGTACCAATACTTAGCAGCAAATTTTTGTGGAGAATATGTAACTCCCTGTTCCTTAAATTCAGTCAATTTACTTATTAATTCATCCTTATTATATAACTGTTCCTCTGGTTTTTCCATTGTCGGCTTATATGCTCCAACAAAAGTTGAGTAATCACTGTCCGGATGGAATGTTGTTCTGAATATGTTTTCTTTAGATATGTATTCAAGTTTCTCTTTAATTCGGTGTGATTTGCCCGTTCCTGGAGCGCCATAAAATATCACCTGATGCGATGTTGGGAAATCAATATGTTTTTCTTCATTAGAAGAAGATATGTCAAATAAGTTATCTATATCGTTCTTCTGTATTGAATAAAAGTTATCATTGAAAGCCAAATTGTACTTGTTCAATTCTTGTTCAAATGCTGTAGGATCTTTAAATAAGACATTCAACAAATCAATCGTAAATATTTCAGATAATGCAATATGTATATTATCGTACATATTTTTATCATTGTTTTGCTCAATAGAAATTTTTCTAATTAACCAAACGACAAGTGCTACTGCATAGTCTGTTGATGTTATATAATTTTCTAAATTACGATACAATGACACCTTTCTCTTTAAAACACCATTTTGAACATTCATTAATGGAATGTTCCCTCTTTTAGGATAATCAAAAACTTCATTCGGATTAACAAGTGAAGCATTAACTTGACCGGCCGAATAAAAATTACTCCCTACGCTATAATCTCCTGTATGACGTTTAAGAGGATAGTAAAAATTTGTTGTATACCAATTAAGGCACACATCGCAAACTTTGCCTACCAGATTCGCATATTCCTCCTTGTCATTTCTATCCCTTGTGTTGCAATCCCTATTATGTAATTTGTAGAAACTGTCTAATGCCAAGAAATGCCTAATAGCACTAATTTTTTGAGTAGCACCTTGCGCATTCGGATCAGGGTGCATTTGAGACAACTTTTTATAAGCCGCCAAAATATTACTTTTACTTATGTAGGCCATATTCATCCAATTTTTTAATTAACGCTTTAGCAACAACCCATGCAAGAACTGGTGGAACAGCATTGCCTATTACTTTATATTGAGATTGAAGCGGTATAGAACCAAAAGTATATTCATCTGGGAATGACTGTATTCTGGCAATCTCTCTTACAGTATAACGCCTGTTTTCTATCGGATGTGTAATACCACAGTTCTCAGGTTGAGCAGAAGCTGTAATAGTACCATTTATTTCACCTAAAGCAAATCGGCGATAAAATTTAGGAGCATGATATTTCTTCGGGTCATCGTAGATACGCTTGAATCTCGGTGGAAGTAAATTTGGAGAAATATCTTTCCAAGATTTGCCCTTAGTCACATCAACTGGCAAGTCTTTTTTTGTAAATCCTTTTGTAAAATATTTAAAACCTTCTTTACCAGATACACATGGGCCTATAAGTTCTACCATATGCTGTGTCGCAGCAGTATATCTCCAAAAAACATTGTCTGATTTTGTTTCAACTCCTTGCAAAATACTTCCTAACAACAATTCTTCATCTTTACCATAAGATGAAGAAGGAATATCATACTCATATATAATTGATTTCATCATTTCAAAATCAAAAGCACCGAGTTCTTCAGACATACCTACGATCAGCACACGATACCTTGATTGAGGTACACCATAATCACTAGCTCGAACTAATTGCATAGTTACATTATACCCTAACGCTTCCATTCTTCTTCTAATTTCTTCTGGAACAGTGACTCCAGAATCCATTTTTGAAGAAAGGATTCCCCTTACATTTTCAAAGACAAAAGCTTTTGGCTTCACTCCTTTTTCAATTTTCGCCTTTAAAATTCTCTCGCATTCTTCAAATAGAGTACCTCTACCATTTTTATCATTAACACCTTTGCGCTTACCTGCGTTTGAAAATGGCTGACATGGGAATCCAGCCAACAATATGTCATAATCAGGAATATCTTTTGCCAAGACACTCCTGATATCAGCTAAAAGACATTTGCAATCACCATTATGAGTTAAAAGAGGATTTGAGTTATAACATATAGTGGCATCGCTATCAAAATCATTAGCAAACACAACTCTCACACTATTCTCACAAAAATGTCGTCCCAAATAATTAAAACCTCCTATAAACCCTAAATCCAGACCGCCACATCCAGAGAATAGAGAAGCTATTTTATACATATGTTTTGTTTCTTTCATCCTTTATACCTGATTATTCTAGTATTTCATACAAATCCTTCAAATCACACTGCAATATTTGTGAAATCTCAATTAATTGCGGCGCACTTGGCTGTGTAGCATTGGTACACCATCGACTTATTGTCATTTTTGACACACCAAGCTGTTCTGCCAAATAAGTGTTTGTAATCATCTTCTCGGCCAATATAACCCGGATGCGATTTCTATACTCCTTCTTTTCCATTGAATTTCATCTACATTTATGTGCAAAAATAAACAAATTTGTGGATGCAACCAAGCAAATGGTCTATCTTATTTTATTTGGAGTAAGACTGGAAGTAGGACAGAATGGGTACATAGACTGATTATCAGCCATATTGGTTTTTGATGAATTTCCAACTTAACTATCCCAATTTTCGGATAGTTCCCTACCTCCATATATTAGTCAAGACGAAACGATCAGTCATTACACCACACCAACCACTTGGTTGATATATAGCACAATATTAATCTATTCGCCACTATTGATTTCTTTTGCTCCAATCTTTTCCAAACCACTTCGTTCACATTATATTCTTTGCCATAATTATACATATCAAATGTAAAATAATACTGAGAACCAAGCAAATGAGAATAATATAGTTACCTTTGCATTTAATCATAACACGTTGTTTAGATGAGTAAGATTAATATTGATAGAATTGTCAAGGATATAAAATCCAAGACAACAAGTTTAACGCCAATTATTGAAGCTGTTTGTAATTCGATTGATGCAATAGGTTCAGAAAGAACAGATGGAGCAATAGAAATAATAGTGAAGCGTAGTGGACAACAATCACTAATATTAGATTCATCACACACTTTATCAGATATTATATCCATAGATATTGTTGACAATGGTATCGGTTTTACAGAAGAAAACAAAAATTCTTTTGATACATACAGAAGTGGCTTAAAGATGTCAAAAGGGGGTAAAGGTTTTGGACGATTTATGTATCTTAAATATTTTAATCACGTATCAATTGAAAGTATCTTTTATGAAGATGGCAAGTATAAACAACGAAGTTTTACTTTTGGTCATACCAATGAAATCATAGAAAACGAACAAATTGTAGACATAGAACACAACTTAAATATTCATACCGGTACAATTCTACATCTTTCTTCTATAAAGTCGTTCGATCTGGATAAAGGCCTAGAAGTTATTGCAAGAAAGCTAGTCGAGCGTTTACTAGTATTTTTTGTTACAGGAGGAAAACACACTCCTAAGATCACTATTAAAGAAGAAGATGGCTCCAATGCAATAGTATTAAATGATTATATTGGTAATAGCTCTGATATTCAGCAAATTGGCAATGAAGAAAACTTCACTGTAAAGGGGCGTGAAAATAAATGGAATTTTGTAGTCAAAATTTACAAAATATATTATTCTGCAATTACAAATAAAATTTGCCTAACCGCAAACCTAAGAGAAGTTACAGACTCTGCTATACATAATTACGTGCCTGAGTTTAAGGAAACGATGTTCGAGATAACAGAAAATGGGCTTCAGAAGAACTACATGATAAAAGCTTATGTTCAAGGTAAATATCTCGACGACAATGTAACAACAGAACGAGACGGATTCAATTTCGGAAAAGAAGATGACACATTCTTCGACTTGTCAGAGAAGCAGATTATGAAAGAAGCATCATTAATCATTAAAAAGTATTTTTCTGAGGATATCGAAAAACGATATAATGATAAGAAGCAAAAAGTTGAACATTATGTGTATGCTACAGCTCCTTGGAACAAAACTTTATTGAAGGACGTAGATATGGAGTCTATACCAATAGGCATTTCTGATTTTGATTTAGAGATGCGCTTTCAAAAGATAAAGTTTGACAAAGAGCAAAATGCCAGAATCGCATTAAAGGAGTTGCAAGATAAACGCTCCTCGGATGGAGAAAGCAATGATAATACTTTAGAAGATGATGTAAATGAAATCTTGAAAAATGTAACAGAAACAGCAAAAAACGATTTAGCTCATTATGTTTGCCAAAGGCGTAAAATAATAGACTTATTTGATGATTTGCGCAAAAGAATAGATGGAGGGAAATCCCACAGAGAAAGTGAAATGCATAATTTGATATTTCCAATGATTAAGGATGATAGGGAAATCGAATATGAGGATCATAATCTGTGGTTACTTGACGAAAGATTTAATTTTACCCAATATATAGCATCTGATAAAGTTATTTCTAGTTCAGATCACAAAGAACCAGACCTTGCAATATTTTATGAAAGTGGATTGTTTTATCGAAATGGGGATAATGCAATCACATCTCCTATTGCCATTGTTGAATTTAAGCGACCGAAACGCACAAATTACCCTGATGAAGAAAATCCAATAAATCAAGCCCTGCGTTATGCAGGTAAAATTCTTGCTGGTAAATATGAAATGCCTGAAGGTTTGGAAGAGGTTGTTGTAGACAAAAGTGTAACTCCCGTTTACATATACATTGTATGTGATTTAGTTCCTAAAATAGAAGAATTTGCAGATTTATCAGGTTTGGCTATAAGTCCTGATAAACAGGGATATTTTGGATACAACCCTAAGTATAATGCATATATTGAAATAAAAAGTTTTAAGAAGGTTATTGACGATGCAAAAATGCGCAATCAAATATTTTTCAAGAAATTAGGATTAGCATAATACCACATCCTTTCCGAATAGAGGTATTCCGGCCTTCAACTGTTCAATGGCTTGCACCTTGAACTGCTCACGATCAAATGAATTGCTCATAATTAAAGTGTGTCAAGTAAAGAGTTTTTTTACTTGACACACTTTAATTACACCCTAATCGTTATATTTAAATGCAAAGAGAATACGCCTTGACAATCACGATGCAAATCTCATTTCTTCCAGAAAAGCTATATCAGATGTTTCAGTTCATCAAGTTCAATGACAAAGTCTATCGAATTTGCAATTAACCACGCTATGTAATTTGCATCATTTTCAAAAACATCTCTGACTGTTTGGCCCCTATATTTGCCAAAGGTCAATATATCATCCGGATGGAGCCTTTTTATCGTTCTTTTCCTTTCTCCGGCAACAGCATTGATGTCACAAAAGAAATGTTCTGATTCTGATATAGCCCATTCAACCCATTTCCAATCATTATGTATAACATCAATCAACAATTCGCCTTTATGCTTTCCGAACTCCAAAGAATCATCAAGACCATATACTTTGGTTGGCTCTGTAACGGCTTCGCCTAATATGTCTAAGAGCCACAGGCTCCACAAGGTATGCTTTGAGGTTCAATATCTTCAACTTTACACCATTGACTATCTTCCCTTATTCCATTTCTATAGTAAAACCCATACACATCTCCATATTGACCACCTTTACCTCCTGGCTTTACTTTATGAACTTCAACAAACTGTGATTTATACCAATTAGAAACTCTCCCATCAGGGTATCTTTGAGCCCTGAAAGGTAAAGCCCTTCCGATATTATACCATATGGTAACCAGACTATTTCTCAATCCTTTTGAATTGATAGAATCTATTAACACTTGTTTGTCCATAATAAGAAAGAATATTTGTTTCAGAAAGGTACATTTTCGTTCAGTTCATCATTTGCCTTTCATAACATCAAGATCAAACATTGCCTTGTCAGTTGAATGGTAATGCTACTCAGCTAGTGCTCTATTAACCATATCATCAATTTCATCGTCTGTAATAGTCTCAAACTGAATTTCTGTTTTTGTTCCAGTAACATGTTTAACATTCACATTATTATCCAAAACATATTTTATGAATTTTTCGCCCAATGGAGACAATATATATTTATCTCCTTCTTCACTGATCTTAGCCATCCGTAAAACTCCTGTAGAATACAGAAGTTCGGTATCTCCATCCTCATCATAATATTCATTTTGATATAATACGAGATTATCTAAATCCGTATAAGGAATTCTTGCAAGCACAGAAGACAGTCTAAAATAATCATCTATAGAAATTAATCCATTTATTTTAGCCAATGATAATTTTGCAAAAAGTTTTTCTTTATTTATATTGTCAAGTCTGTCAACCATACTTGCAATAACATTACCGGGAGCATCTTGCGCTTTCGCACCAACTTCCTCCGCAAACTTGATGCGCTGTTCCGGCGTTGTATCAGAAAGTTCCATAACGAACATTATATATTTACGAAAAAACTCACTCTCCCTATAATCTTGCAAATTCTGGAACTCTTTCGCAAGCACTCCACCAACACCAGGGACCAGATTTAAAAGAGCATTGAATTGGCCGCTCCAGATTAAGTCCTTATGCCAACTTACCTTAGAAAAATCTGTTTTAGTAAAAGTTCTTTCAACTATATCTTTAACTTTATCTGTATTCATAATGACAAACAAATTAAATTAACAATAAAATATTAGGCTATCATTACATTAAGCTTATGCACAAAGCTACAAAATTATGCGCACTGTATTATCGCCATTGACATTGTTCTATTTTAAAACTTGCGTTTTACAATAAATGCTGCACTTCGGCATAGTGAAAATAAAATTTTCCCTCTGCGCTCAGTTTGCAATTTATTTTAAATTATATTCTTCCTTTTAACGGCACGATAATTATCGTTACGCAATTATCGCAACAAAAATAGCCACCTAACTGAGCCAAATACTTATGAGCGGCAAATACATAACATCATCCATAACCTGCAACCAAAACAAATAGAGGCCTCAACCAAACAATATGTTTATTCTACCACAGATGACGCCATTCCGCAAATCATTGAAGATAAAATAAACCCCTATGGCAGAAAAAGACCTTTACTAATAGGATGCTATAAAAGCGAAGAACACCACAACTGGATTATTTCCAACAAACTATATAATGTCAGAATCGGAGCACGAGAAGGCGCCATAGACAAATCACAGATAATAATAGCAGCATCACGGCTCTTGCTCTATAACTTCATGAACCCAAATGAGTACTACGTGTATGACCTTGATCCCACACAGCAGATATTCGCCTCCTATGAAAAGATGCAATCTCTTTCTTATCCAGGATTACAGAAGAATAATGAACATTTATATATATTTTAAGAAATAGAATTACAAAGCATCCGCACTATACAGTTGCTGAACTTAAAGAAACATACGCAAGCTGTGACATCGCTGACGGAGCTCCATTCTATGCCGAATATTAACGTGACACAATTTTTATATGAAACTTTTTGATTGCCTTTCTCATCATATCTGTAGCTACAGCGACATTGATTATAACCTGCCCTGACAAGCAGGAACATCTTGATGCTTTACAGAAAGTTGCAGACTATGCAGCAAACAAAGAAGCTGACACAGGAGTAACGGATGCAGCGTATAAAATTGCAATATAGTATTAGACAAAACGCTCAAAGTTGACCGTTGACAACTACTTCATTTGAGTATTGTAACAATTCAAATTCCAGGAAATGCACCAAAACAAGTCTCAATCGGTATCTTGGGACATATCTTCACAATTAACAAAGACGAAGGATATAGAATTCTACAAAATATATAACTAATATTTAATTTCACTCATAAAGATATCATTCTTCCAAGAAAAAATCAGAATCAATTCTTTTAACCTCATATATTTGCTTAGTACTTACGCCTATATTAAAATCTATCATATAGTTACATAGCTGTTGCCCATCAATGAGAACAATCTTTATGTTGGAGGCCGGCTTATATTCCTTTGCTTCCTTCGTAAATTTAGATGTAGTTATAATATCCCTTTTGTTGCGCCTTTCCCGGACAATGCTCCGACAAAACTCTGTATTTCCTTTCTTCCGACAGTGCCAGTATCATATCGTTTAGCCTGGATATAGATATTGTCAAGTCCAAGTTTGTCTTCCTTGATTATTCCGTCAATACTTTCATCATGGCTGTACTGAGTAACACTGGCAGCATCTTCAAAAGAGCCGCCATATCCCATCGCAACAAGTAACCTGATGACAAGGCCCTCAAAAAATTGAGGACTCTGTTTTTTAATTGCCTCCAAAAGTTCATCAGCCAGACTGTTGCTTATTTCTGCATATGCTTCATCAATCAAGTCCTGTGGTGTTTTGAGTGACACTGTTCCTGAATGTACTGGTTCCTTGAATTTGACCTTTTTTGATCTGTTTTTAAAATCAACAAACATCGGATAATTCCCAAGAAAGGCTCTGTCTATATGTGTAGGATTCTTCAGCAACAAGTCTTTACCAGCTTGAGTTATCATCGTCCTTCCATTGCCGCAAGATTGAGCAAGACCAGCCTGTCGGAGGTATGTTCCTGACCATTGTGTCCTATCATAATATTTATATGAAGTGCCTTTCCTTGTCCTTTCCGCCTTGTCGTCGTCTGTAAACCCCAAAGCAAGCGCACAATGTTCCGCCATTTCTGCAGTAGAATGAGGTTTTCCATCTGCCAGACCTTTTAAGTAAGGAAGCATAAAAGATTCAAAACTTGGAGTCATATCTGATTGAGAATTGTGTAATTATGGCAAAAGTAGGCGGGGTGGACATTTGGTAGGATAAAATCCTTGTAATCTATTGGTTTTCTTATATTTGTAAAGATTATCATTGA
>VSOK01000023.1:18981-42298 GCA_009774765.1 Bacteroidales bacterium | reverse complement strand
TCAGAATCAGGGACCGAGACCGAGACCGAGACCGAGACCGAGACCGAGACCGAGACCGAGACCGAGACCGAGAAGAAAAGGAATAACCGATGGCTTAAAATCACCGCTGTCGTCCTCGTGGTGACTGTGCTGCTGTGTATTGTCTTTTTGGGAGTGTTTGTCCTGCTTGCCGATATCGCTCCTGATTTCATTGACTCCATATTGTACAATGAAGCGGAACTTGAAATATTGAAGTATTAGTATTACTTTTGCGCCCCGTAATGGAAAACAGATTTTCACAGAAATTGATTATTCCCTGCTACGACGCGGATTTCTCGTGTCTTCTCAAGCCGTCTTCCTTTATGGACCTCGCCCAGGAATTCGCTCAGCTTCACGCTGACAGACTGGGTTTCGGGTATGATGATATGATGAGGACCAGGACGGCCTGGGTATTGTCCAGAATGCATATACATTTTGAATGTCATCCGAAATGGAGGGATGAGGTCACTTTGTCGACTTGGCACAAAGGTGCTGAGAGGTTGTTCTATCTGAGGGATTTCAGAATGACCGGCAGCCGTGGGGAAACCCTGGTGAGCGCGACCACATCGTGGCTTGTGCTGAATATGGATACAAGGAGAATTTCCAGGGATGCGGAAGTCCTTGACGGCGGTACGGCATTGATGGAGAATGCTGTAGGCCAGCCTTGCGGCAAGGTGCAGATGCCTAAGGGAGCGGAGCCTGAAAAGGTGGCTGAGCATAAGGTGGCATATTCGGATGTTGATATGAACGGACATACCAACAATGCCCGTTATCTTGTCTGGGCGATGGATGTCCTCGACTATGATTTTGCTGTGAACAATCCGGTAAAGGATGTGAAAATCAATTTCAACAATGAAACCCGTCCTGGAGAAACGGTCGAACTGTTCAAGGCCGAATCGGAAGGGAAAATATATGTGGAGGGAAAAGTCGGTGACAAATCCGCCTTCTGCGTTGAACTCGGATGGTAACACATAGGTGCTATGTCCGGGAGCGGCATTTAAATGAAGTTTACAATATAAGTTAATTAGGTAGTTATATGAGAGATTTATTTTTTGGTATGGGAATAGGACATTCCATTATGCTGCTTTCTGTCGTGATTGCGGCAGGTATATGGATCGGACGCTTCAAGATAAAAGGTGTCACTCTCGGCGCGACATGGATTCTGTTTGTCGGCATCCTTCTCAGCCATTTCGGATTCAGGATTCCTGGCGAACTTCTGCATTTTCTCAAGGAGTTCGGACTTATCCTGTTTGTATTTTCAATAGGCTTGCAGGTCGGTCCCGGCTTTTTCCATTCGTTCAAGAAAGGAGGACTGACAATGAATATGCTGGCTGTGGCGCTTGTGCTGCTGGCAGTGCTTGTTACTTACGTGATACATCTTGTTACAGGTGAAGACCTTGCCACTATGGTTGGTGTAATGTCGGGAGCGGTTACCAATACTCCTGGACTCGGTGCTGCACAGCAGACATATTTTGATGCCGCTGTAGCTACAGGAAATGCCGCACAGGCATCACAGCTGTCAGGTGCCCTTGCATCCGGCTATGCTGTGGCATATCCTCTTGGAGTGCTTGGTGTAATAATGGTGCTGATGCTTGTCAAAGCTATGTTCAAAGTCGACCTCAAGAAAGAGCAGAAGGCTCTTGAACAGGATGAAACCGGTATTGAAAGTGCTGTACGTCTGGCTTTTGAAGTACAGAATCCGGCTATTTTCGGCAAGGAAGTCAGTGAAGTCGACAAAGAGATAACCAACAGATTTGTCATTTCAAGAATATATAGGAACGGTACGGTAGAGTGCCCTTGCGCCTCTACGGTTCTTCACGAAGGGGACAAACTCCTTGTCGTGACATCGAAGACTTCGGAAGATGTGGTCACACTCCTTTTCGGAAAGAAAATCGAAATGGATATGGATGAGTGGAACAAGCTTGATACCACTCTGACAGTGAAGAAGTTGACTGTAACCAAATCGTCCCTTACCGGAAAGCGTCTTGGAGAACTTAAAATACGTGCAACCTACGGGGTCAGCATAACAAGGGTGTCACGTGCTGGTGTGGATCTGGTGGCAAGCCCTAATCTTGTGCTCCAGCTCGGTGACGTGATCCGTGTTGTCGGCAATGAGAATGCAATTGAAAAGGTGAAGGATGTGGTCGGAAACTCATCTTCAGGACTGAACCATCCATATCTGATTCCTATATTTCTCGGTATAGCGGTCGGTATCATTTTCGGCTCTATTCCTATCCGTTTCCCTGGTATTCCTCAGGCGATAAAGCTCGGACTTGCAGGAGGACCGCTCATCATCGCTATTCTTATCGGCTATTTCGGTCCAAAGTTCAAGATAACGACATATACGACCATAAGTGCCAATCTGATGGTCAGGGAGATCGGTATCTCAATCTTCCTTGCAGCTGTAGGTCTCAGTGCCGGTGAAAACTTCGTCAGCTCTATCGTAGGCGGCGGATATTGGTGGATTCTCTACGGTGCGCTGATTACAATCATACCGACATTTGTCATCGCTCTTGTCGGAAGGCTTGTATTCAAATTGAATTTCTATCAGATCTGCGGACTTGTTTCAGGAGGATGTACGAACCCTCCGGTACTGGCATTCGCACAGAATGCGTACGGTACTGACTATACATCGGTCAATTATGCCACAGTATATCCTCTGACTATGTTTATGAGGGTGCTTGTTGCCCAGCTTCTGATACTGGTCGCATTCAGTTAAAGATATACGGCAGAAGAAATGTTTGATCTTATTTATCCGATAGATCCTGCTCCTGCCATTCCTGCTCCTACTGCGGACAATCCCTGTTCCCTGTATTCAGGGATGGAGATATTTCCTGTAGTGGAGGAAAACGGGATGGTCATAGGAAGGGCATCGAGGGAATATTGTCATAGCGGGGTGAAGATTCTTCACCCTGTTGTTCATTTGCACATTCTTAACAGGGAGGGGCGTCTGTATCTTCAGAAACGTTCCGTCCGCAAAGATATCCAGCCGGGAAAATGGGATACGGCAGTCGGTGGCCATATAGACTATGGCGAGCAGCTTGTCGAGGCCCTTTACCGTGAGGCACGCGAGGAATTGGGATTTATGGATTTCAATCCTGTATATATGATGTCGTATGTGTTCGAGTCTGATATTGAAAAGGAGCTGGTCAATGTCTTCGCTGCCGTAGGCAATTTCTCTTTATCGCCTGACAATGATGAAGTTGAGGAGGGCAGATGGTGGTCGGCAAGTGAAATTGCGGAAAGTTTTGGAAAGTCCGTCTTTACTCCTAACTTTGAACAGGAATTCGGCAGAATATCCGGAAGCCTCCTGGCTCTGCTCTGACCGGTGTCCAAACCGTCAAACTTGCATTATGAATAATAGAATTGAATGTTTTGTACCGTCTATGCCTACAGACGATATCTCCGCTACGGTGGAGGCTTTCAGCAGAAGCGAATCGTTTTTTGGAGTGACTGTACTTTCGGATGTCTCATTGGGGTGTACGCAGACGTTAAGGAGTATTGCTGAGTCTACATCACAGAAATATATTCTTCTGTATACCAAGGATATGCTGCTTCAGATGGGACTTTGTTCCCTTGACCGTTTTGTGGCTGTGGCGGAAGATACGGGAGCTGATATGCTTTATTCGGACCGTTATGAACTTGACGGTTTGTCCGATGCCCCTGTACGTCATCCTGCAATAGACTGCCAGAAAGGGGCTTTGAGAGATGATTTTGACTTCGGGCCTGTCCTGGTGTTCAGGACATCATCTTTCAGGAAAGCAGTCGGGGCTATGACGGAAGATTATACTTTCGGAGCTTTGTACGATTTGAGGCTTAGGATGCGCAATATTGTGCATATCAATGAGTTCCTTTATACGGAAATAGAAACGGACCGCCGCCTGTCCGGAGTCCGCCAGTTTGATTATGTGGACCCTAAGAACCGGGAAGTCCAGATAGAAATGGAGAAGGTCTGCACGGAGCATCTTAAAAGGATAGGGGCATATCTTGAGCCTGAGTTCAAGGATGTCCGGAATTGCGGAGAGGATGAAGCTTTTCCCGTCACTGCTTCTGTGATAATACCTGTATATAACCGTGCAGGTACGATAGTGGATGCCGTTGCAAGTGCACTGTCGCAGGAATGTGATTTCCCTTTCAATGTCATAGTGGTTGACAACCATTCCACTGACGGCACCACGGAGCTGCTTGCCGGACTGGCCGGAAAGGATGACAGGATTGTGCACATAATTCCGGAGTATAACGATCTGGGAATCGGCGGATGCTGGAATATTGCTGTGAACCATCACCTTTGCGGGAAATATGCAGTGCAGCTTGACAGTGATGACGTATATTCCGGGAATGACGCATTGTCCAGGATAGTGGAGGCTTTCGGGGAGCAGAACTGCGCGATGGTCGTCGGCACATATATGATGACGGATTTTTCTTTGAAACCCACACCTCCTGGAGTGATTGACCATAAGGAGTGGACAGAGGACAACGGAAGGAACAATGCCCTGAGAATCAATGGTCTTGGTGCTCCGAGAGCGTTCTTCGTACCGCTGTTGAGGTCGCTTGGCCTGCCGAATACAAGCTATGGTGAAGACTATGCCATAGGACTCAGGATCAGCCGTGAGTACAGGATAGGACGTATATATGATGTGGTATATTTCTGCCGCAGGTGGAGCGGAAATTCAGATGCGGCATTGGATATCAGCCGGATCAATGCGAATAATCTCTATAAGGACAGGGTGCGTACCTGGGAGCTTGAAGCGAGGGTACGTATGCAGAAAAGGCGTACAAGGAAAGCATAGATATTATGAAAAAAGAACATAGAATTGATTCTTTTATAAATGACCAGCTTTCCCGGTGGCCTCTTGCCTGCGGAAATTTCCGGGCACTCAAGAATGTGATTGTAAAGGAAATGACAATCAACGGACTCGGAGTGAAAGTCCAGTTCAATCCGGCGCGCATAATTTCTTCCGCCGCCAGGACTGATGCCGCCTCGCTCAATGGCCGTCCCTGTTTCCTGTGTCCGGACAACAGGCCTGCTGAGCAGATAAAGAAGCGTTTTGAGGGCCGAAAGGGCAAAAGATATGACATACTTGTCAATCCTTATCCGATTTTCCCGGATCATCTTGTGATTGCCCTCGACAGACATTCCGAACAGTCTATATGGAAACGTTATGTGGATCTTCTGGACCTGTCGAAGGCATATCAGCAATATGTCTTTTTCTACAACGGACCGAAATGCGGTGCCTCGGCACCGGACCATCATCATTTCCAGGGAGCAGGAAGAGGACTTATGCCGCTTGAGTCCGATGTCGATATGCAGATTGACATAATGGACGGAAAACTCTCCGGAGAAGATTGCATCCTTGAATACCTGGCATCCGTGCAGGATGCCGACCTGTATCATTATGACAGGTTTACCACCGGTGTCTTTGTGATAAGGGCAGAGACCGCGAAGTCCTCTGCAAAACTTTTTTACCGGCTTCTTGACTGTGCCCCGATACCGGACGGCGACAGGGAGCCACGTTTCAACCTGTTTACATATCATACGGGGGAAGAATACCGTACTATTGTCGTGTTCAGGTCAAAGCACCGCTCCCGTCATTATTTTTCTGAAGGTCCGGACCATCTTACGATGAGCCCGGGATGTGCTGATATGGCTGGCGTTTTCATTACTCCTGTGAAAGAGGATTTTGAAAAGCTGGATGAGCGTCTTCTTGCTGAAATGGTGTCAGAAGTGTCTTTGCTTCCTGCAGACCAGGATATGATAATCTCACGCCTTACAAGGACGCAGCCTATGCTTGAGGTCGGGATCATGTCCGGCAGGGAGATTGAGTTTGAAATCCTTTCGGATGGGGCGGGCGCACGGAAGGCAATGCTCCGTGAAGGAAAAATAGAATATGACGGTACTCTGTATGATGAGCTGTATTTCGGAGAGAATACACTTTCGACTATGTTCGCCGAGCCGGCTTTTGTGCTGTACGGTGTGACCATAGGGAAAAATTTCCACTGGGAGCGCGCAGAGAACCAGAAATTTGCAGGCGCGTTGAAAATAATAGTGGAAAAAGACAGGCTGACGGCGGTGAATGTCATCGGAGTGGAGGATTATCTTGTAAGTGTCATCTCTTCTGAAATGAAGTCTACCGCATCGCTTGAGTTTCTGAAGGCGCATTCTGTAATTTCCCGTTCATGGGTTATGTCAAGGCTTGCCCGTCGCTGCGACAGTGCTGTCATAAATACTCCGCGTATAGATAATGTACCTGCTCTGGTTACCTATCTTGACGGTTTTGTAAGCGGCAGAAAGGACGGAAATACATCGGATGAATATATAAAGTGGTATGACCAGGAGCAGCACAGGAACTATGACGTCTGTGCGGATGACCATTGCCAGAGATATCAGGGACTGACACGTGCGGCCGGTGATAATGTCCGCAAGGCTGTTGACCAGACTTGGGGAGAGGTGCTGAAGGAAGGTATGGAGCTGTGTGATGCACGGTTCTCCAAATGTTGCGGCGGTGTGACCGAACGTTTTTCCTCCTGCTGGGATGATACGGATTTCGACTATCTTCCCGCATTGCCTGACACTCCGGGACATCAGACAGGGGAGAAGTCTTTCTGTGATACCGTCGACAGGGAGGTGCTGTCCCAGGTGCTCAATGGATATGACCTTGAGACTGAAGATTTTTACCATTGGACCGTAAGATACGGGAGGGAGGAACTGTCCGGATTGATAGAGAGGCGTTCCGGAATGAAGATCGGTCTTGTCGAAGAGCTTGTGCCGATTGAGCGCGGTGAATCAGGCAGGATATGGAAACTGAAGGTCAAAGGTTCGGATGGAGAGTTTACGGTAGGAAAAGAATTGGAGATAAGACGGATTCTTTCCGATACTCATCTTAAAAGTTCTGCGTTTGATATAGAATATGTCAATGATACCTGTTCCGGGAACGGATTCACGGATATTGTCCTGCACGGAAGGGGATGGGGACACGGAGTCGGCCTCTGTCAGATCGGTGCGGCTGTGATGTCTTCCCGAGGATACGGGTACAGACAGATATTGTCGCATTATTATCAGGGAGCTGAAATTTCCAGGCTCTGAAAAATCACACGGACAATGATATGGAGGTATTGAAAAAGGATTCTGCGGCAAATCCATGGCTATGGGTTCCGACTTTATATTTCGCCGAAGGCATACCGTATTTTATCGTGAATGTGATTTCTGTGATCATGTTCAAAAATATGGGGCTGGGCAACGGTGACATTGCGATGTACACAGGTATGCTTTATCTTCCCTGGGTCGTAAAGCCGCTTTGGAGTCCTTTTGTGGATATCATAAGGACCAGACGCTGGTGGATTGTCACAATGCAGATTCTGATTTCCGCTGCCTTTGCCTTGGCTGCCTTTGCTTTGCCGCATCCCTCTGAAGAGGTCATATTGTCCGGCAGGGCACCGGTATCGATGTTCGCTGTGACCCTTGTGATATTCTGGGTGACCGCTTTCGCTTCGGCTACCCATGATATCGCTGCCGACGGTTATTATATGCTGGCCCTTGACACAAAAGGTCAGTCTCTGTTTGTCGGTATCAGGAGCACATTCTACCGTCTGTCATCAATTTTCGGCCAGGGTGTACTTGTCGTGGTCGCCGGTCTGCTTGAAAGCAGGCTTGGAGATATTCCACGTGCCTGGTTCATTACTTTGGTCTTGTGTTCGCTGATCTTCGGTGCGATCACCATATATCATACGTTCTTTCTGCCGCGTCCTCAGTCTGATATGCCTGCGTCGAGGAGGCTCCGGGCCGGTCAGGGGATGGATAGTAAAACGTCTGTCTCGATATTCAAAGAGTTCGGACGTACATTCGCCACATTCTTCAGGAAGAAAGATGTTGTTATAGCTATGCTGTTTATGCTGCTTTACCGTCTTCCTGAGGCATTTCTTGTCAAGATGCTTAATCCTTTTCTCCTTGATCCGGTGGAAAGGGGAGGACTCGGCCTTTCAACGGAAGCGGTAGGTCTGGCTTATGGTACGGTAGGAGTTACAGCACTCACTGTGGGAGGAATCCTCGGAGGTCTGGCTGCGGCTAAATGGGGACTGAAAAAGGTGCTGTGGCCTATGGCTCTGAGCATCGCTCTTCCGTGCTTTGTATTTGTGTACCTCGGGTCTGTACAGCCGGACAGCCTGTGGACAGTCAATATATGCGTCGCTCTGGACCAGTTCGGCTATGGTTTCGGATTCACGGCATATATGCTTTATATGATGTATTTCTCTGACGGGGAATACAAGACGGCCCATTATTCACTTTGTACAGCATTTATGGCTTTGAGTATGATGATTCCAGGAATGCTGGCAGGTTATCTGCAGGAGTGGCTCGGCTACCGTGACTTTTTCTGGATGGTGATCGTATGCTGTCTTGTGACGTTCGGCGCGACTTTTATGATCAGAGTGGATCCGGACTATGGTAAAGAATAAAACAATTTGAATTGTCCTTATAATTGATTTGTTATGAATAGAATATTTGCTCTTCTCCTTGTGCTGGGGCTTTTTCTCCAGTTGCCTGCCGATGCTTCAGGCAGGAAGCGTCCGTCCAACAGGAAAGTAAAGACAGACACTGTATATGTGTATTCAAGTGATACTGTATTTATCCAGTATCCTGTTGAGGTCTGCCCGGAGGAAAGCCCTATGACCGCTGCTCCTGAAGAGGTCGTTCCCGGTATTGAAGTCCTTGAGAACTGGGGCTTTTCGCCTCTTTTGGGCAAAAGGGTCGGGCTTGTCACGAATCCGAGCGGCATCGACAGGAATCTGCGTTCCACCGTAGATATTCTTTTTGAAGCTCCGGAGGTCAATCTGGTCGCCTTGTACGGTCCTGAACACGGCATACGTGGAGATGTGTATGCAGGCGGCAAGGTTGCTGATACGCGTGATGAAAAGACAGGGCTGCCTGTGTATTCCCTCTACGGTGCTACCAGGAAACCGACTCCGGATATGCTTGAGGGCATAGATGTGATGGTATATGACATTCAGGATGTGGGTGTCAGATCATATACCTTCATAAGCACTCTGGGACTGGTCATGGAAGCCTGTGCGGAAAAAGGGATAGAGGTCGTCGTGCTGGACCGTCCCAATCCTCTCGGCGGTCTTAAAGTGGAGGGATGTTATGTGGAGCAGCCGTTCAATTCCTTTGTCAGCCAGTACCGTATCCCTTATGTCTATGGGTTGACTGTAGGAGAACTTGCCGTGCTGATAAACGAGGAGGGGCTTAACCGTGGACAGCTTGGAAACCAGGATCCGGTAAAATGCAGACTTACCGTTGTTCCGATGTACGGGTGGAAGCGCGATATGATTTATTCCGAGACGCGCCTTCCATGGGTGCTGCCGTCTCCGAATATTCCTACCGCGGAGACATCCATACATTATTCGACAGCAGGAATCTGTGGGGAGCTTTATCATTTTCTGAGTGTAGGTGTAGGCTATACTCTCCCGTTCTGGACATTCGGTGCGCCTTGGATAGATGCCGTCAGACTTAAGGAGAAGCTGGACGGATACAATCTTCCGGGAGTTGAATTCCGCACCATATATTATAAACCTTTCTCTGGAAGCTATGCAGGCAAGCTTGTACAGGGAGTGCAATACTTCTTTACCGACTATGAGGCGGCCAATATTACGCTTATACAGTTTTATGTCATGCAGGCTGTTCTGGAGATGTATCCTGCCAGAAAACCTTTTGAACACGTGGGGCTTTTTGACAAGGTATGCGGAACGGACTATATCCGCAAGGTCTTCGGCAAACGTTATCTCGTGGATGATATCATAGATTACTGGAACAAGGACGTTGAGGATTTCCGTGAAATGTCAAAGAAGTATTATCTGTACAGGCAGTAGGACTTTTTCGGCGGGACTGGCGACAGGATCCCGCCATTTTTCTATAAACCGCATTTTTATGACACGAAATTTTTTGTTTGCTGCAGCTTTGATGACAGCTGCATTGATATCAGGCTGTAAACCGGAGGTTTTGCCTGGAACGGATGATCCCGGTGCAGGTCAGGAGGAAATTGATGATTCCGTCTTGAAGCTTGAGTCGTTTTCTTTCCTCAAAAAGGACAACTCAGCTTTGAAACAGGATGTTGCTACGGTCATTTCGTCCGGAGACATCGATGATGGGGACGGGATCGGATATTATGTGAATCCTTGTTCCCTGGTGGCTGATTTTAAAGTGTTTGCCGGAGACGGAGTAAATGATGTGCATGTCAGCGTTGATGCCGTCGGAGGTGATGCCTTCAAACGTATTGAAAGCGGCAGGACAGCAGCAGACTATATGCGTCCTGTTACGGTAAGACTTTCAGGCGTAAGGGACGGGAAGAATATCAGTCGTGACTACAGCTTCCGTTTTCATAATCTCAATACAGGGATTCCTGTCCTGTATCTGTTTACCCCTGACGGCTCTGCGATTACAAGCAAGGAGGACTGGACAAAAAAATGTACGATTTATCTTGATGCTTCCGGCAAGTCTGATTTTGACGGAACTGTCTATAAGGAAGATTATTACGGCAGTAATGACCAGCTTAAAGGCCGTGGCAACACTACTTGGGGATGGAACAAGAAACCATATGCCGTGAAATTGGACAAGAAGGCTGAGTGGCTCGGGATGCCGAAGCACAAACGCTACGCATTGCTGGCCAATTCGATAGACAAGTCTTTGATGCGCAACCGTCTTGCCTTTGCGATTGCAGACAGGTGTACTGGACTCGAGTGGACTCCGAGGAACCGTTTTGTGGAGGTTGTGATGAACGGTCGTCATCAGGGATCCTACCTTCTTGTGGAGCAGATAAAGACTGACAAGAACCGTGTCCCTATACCGGGCGGCAATGATGCCCTTGACCCGGAAGAGGGCGGTGGCCCGACGGCTGATCCTGCTCAGATGGGCTTTCTGATTGAGATTGACAGATATTGGGGCAACAAGCAGTTTGAAAGTTCTGACTTCTGGTGGCCTTCAAAACGTTACAATGGAAGCGGCACGACAACGGTCATCAATGGAGATATGGTGTCCTGGGCGCGCGACAGATCATACAGGACAAACTATGACGAAGGCAGACTCAAATTCAATTATGGCCTGAAGGATCCGGATGACGACAAGCTTTTCAATACGTCATCGTCTCAATTTACCTATATCAGAGATTATATTCTTGATACGGAAAAGTCTGTGCTTCAGGCTCCGCATAGCCTGTCACGTCTGGATCTGGATTCATTTATTGACTATTGGCTTGTATTTGAACTTACGCTCAATCAGGAGCCGAACAACCCGGGCAGCTGCTATATGTACAAGAAACCGGAAGCAGATGGAGGAAAAATCTTTGCCGGACCTGTATGGGACTTTGACTACGGTACTTTCAATGTGAACTTTACCGACAGCAACCATTATCCGAACAAAAGCAATTGTTTCCTGAATCTGAATACTTTGTGGTATGTGGGCCTTTTTGAAAATGCTGAGTTCCGCAATGCTGTCAAAGCGCGCTGGGCAGAGCTGAAACCACAGCTCAATATGGATGAGTTTATTGAAAAGAACAGGGCCTATATCAAAAAGACGGCAGGGTTGAATTTCGCGCTTTGGCCGGATTTCAATGACAGCGGAGATCCCAACGGTGAACGTAATTTGACCACGGATGAAGCGATCGACAGGATAAAAGAAAATTTCAACCAGAGGATTTCCGGTCTCGACCGTCTTGTCTCGTCGATGCCGTGATTGTGCTCAGGGCTGAGAACTTCCTTCCGGAATCGTTTGTGCTACGGTTTTTGCTTGTAGGCCGGATGAATTTATAGGAGGAATTGTTATGAAGATCAATTTAAGAAGAATTTTAGCGTTGGCCATACTCATATCCGTGGCTGCATTGAATATCAGTGCCAGGACGGATGATGGCCCCGACAGGAAACTTTCAAGGAAGGAAAGGAAAGAAAACGACAGGGTAAAGGTTGAAAAGATGCTGTCGGATACCGTATATGTCGTGGATGTGACGACTGCACTGCCTACAGGTTGGAAAAGTGTCCGCCTCTCCTCCGGTTATAGCGTGAAAGTTGAAAAGGACAATGTGGTCTCGTCGCTTCCTTATTTCGGGCGTGCCTATTCGCTTCCGTACGGAGGTGGTGAAGGATTGTCGTTTGAAGGGAAGTCCTTTGATTACGTGATGATGCCTGAGAAGAAAGGTATGAGGGAGATCCGTTTCTCGGTAAGGACAAAAGAGGACCTTTTCAGGTTTCATCTGGATGTTTCGCTTGACGGTACGGTATACATTACGGTGCTTTCTAACAACCGTCAGCCGATATCATTCTCCGGGCATATACGGATGTATGATGAATAAGCATAGCTTTCTGTAATCCAAAAAAGGACAGACAATCAATTGTCTGTCCTTTTTTCGTTATGGTAAGACGGGAACTGTCCTTATTTGCCGCCTCCGAGTGCCTGGTAGAGATTTACTGTTGATGAAAGTCTCTGGTATTGGTCGGAGATCGCATTCAGCTGCGCGTTGAGAAGTGACTGTCTTGCCGTCAGGATTTCAAGGTAGCTTCCAGAAGGGGAGTGCCTGTAGATGTCCTCGGCTGTTTTTACCGTCCTCTCAAGGTCGGCGCACTGGGCAAGATGCTTTTCATACATTACCGTCGCTGTCTCGATGGCTGCCATATTGACATTCACCTGACGGCCGGCCTCGATTATTGTCTGTCTGTAGTTCAGTTTGGCCACTTCTTCTTCAGCCTTGCTGACTTTGAGATTGGCTACCAGACGTCCGTGGTTGAATATCGGTGCAGTCAGGCTTGCGAGCGCGGACAGAATCCATCCTGTCGGGTCGGATACCGCCTGTCCGAGTGAATTTGTCCATCCTGCACTTCCTGAAAGCCGGAGGTTCGGATAGAAAGCCGATCTGGCCTTGTTGGTGGAGTAATACGCACTCGCCAATGTCATCTCCGCCTGCTGTACGTCCGGCCTGTTGGAAAGAAGCTGTACCGGAAGTCCGGTCGACAGATTGTCAGGTAGAGTCTGGTCGGCAAGTCTTCCTCTTTCAATCGTGAAAGGAGCTACTCCGAGGAGGGCGCAGAGGGCATATTCGCCTGAAACCTGCTGCTGGAGAAGATTCGCGTGGGATGCTTCAAGCCCGTAAAGGTTTGCTCTTGCCTGTGTCACGGCATTTTCTGTGACAATGCCCACTCTCATCCTGGCCTCAAGCGTTCTTACCTGCTCTTTCCATATTCCGATGCTCTGCTCGCTGACAGCTATCTGTTCATCAGTCATAAGTATGCCGTAGTAGCTGTTGGCTATTGTGGCGATAAGCTGTGATTTTACAGCCTGTCGGTATGCCTGCTGCTGCAGGAGTGCGGCCTGGGCACCTCTTTTTGCATTGAGCAAAGAACCGAACAGGTCAATGTCCCAGCTTGCGTTCGCTCCGATATTGTATGTCCAGGAAGCCGTATTGCCGTTTATGCTTGTCAGGCCTCCTTGGGGTGCGAGCGAGATGGAAGGCGCGAATGCCCATTTGGAAGCTTTCAGCTGTGCCTGGGCTGCATCTACGCGCAGTATTGCACTCTGAAGGTTCGTGTTGTTTTCCAGACCTGTCCTGATGAGAGCCTGAAGATACGGGTCGGTAAACATCTCCTCCCAGGCAATATGGCCGATTGTGGTGGTGTCGATATCCTCTGCGCTTCCGGCTGAAACCGCACGGTACAGGCTGTCCATCGGGAGAATGTTTTCAGGCCTTTCGTATTTGCGATAGATTGAGCAGCTGCACACCATCGCTATTGTCATTGACAGTAAAAATATACGTTTCATTATTCCCTTTCCTCCTTTCTTTTACCCATCACTTTTTCTTCTACATACTGGAATATGACAAAGAATACAGGGGTTATGAATAGCAGTGCTATTGTTCCTACAATCATACCTCCGACTGTTCCCACACCGAGCGAGCGGTAGCCGTTCGCTCCGACTCCAGACGCGACAACCAGCGGGAGAAGTCCCATCACCATTGTGAGCACGGTCATAAGGATAGGTCTCAGACGTACTCCGGCGGCGGATATTGCCGCGTGGCTCAGTGACATTCCCTGACGTCGTCTGTCGCTCGCGTACTCAGTGATAAGGATTGCGGTTTTCGACAGGAGTCCGATAAGCATAATGATACCTACCTGCATATAGATGTTGCTGTCTATACCCCAGATCTTTGAGAAAAGGAAACTTCCCATAAGTCCGAACGGAATCGAGCAGATGACTGCCAGAGGGAGGAAGAAGCTTTCATACAGTCCGCAGAGGATAAGGTATATGAACAGGATACATATTATGTAGATGATGGTTGCAGTGTTTGACTCGGCAAGCTGCTCCTCTTCTCTTGTCATAGACGAGAATTCATATCCGAATCCTGTAGGGAGTGACTCCGCTGCTACCTCCTGGATCGCATTTATGACATTTCCTGAACTGTAGCCCGGCTTAGGCATACCCTGGACCGTGATAGAAGGGAACATGTTGAACCTGCTTAGGTTCTCTGATCCGTATGTCTTGGTCAATGTGACGAACTGGCTGACAGGGACCATACCGGACTTGACGTTGATGAAGATGTTGTCAAGCGACTGTAGGTTGTTCCTGTCCTCAGGCCTTGCCTGTACGATTACCCTGTACATCTTGGTGAACCTGTTGAAGTTGGATACGTACGCGCTTCCGAAATAGCTTGAAAGCACAGACAGCACCTGGTCGGCGGAAGTACCTGCCCTTAGACATTGTGCGGCGTCGACGTCCACTCTGTATTGAGGGAATTCGGAACTGAATGAAGTGTATGACATCTGTATTTCAGGCCTCTTGTTCAATGCCTCTATGAACATACCGGTAACTTTGCTCAGCTCGTCTATTCCTTTTCCGGACCTGTCCTGAAGGTCTACGAAGAAGCTGTTTCCGGTACCGTATCCCGATATCATAGGAGGTGCGAATATGAATATGCTGGCATTCTTTATCGAAGCTGTCCTCCTGTATATTTCCTGCATTACGGCTGTGTTGCTGTTTTCTTTGCCCGGACGTTCACTCCAAGGGATCAGCCTGATCATAAGCATACCGTGCGAGGAACCGCCTCCTGCAAATGAAAAGCCGGCCACCTGGTTGTATGTCTTTATCTGAGGTATGTCGCTGATCAGTTCTCCCATCTGTGTCAATATCTCGTTGGTCTCGTGCAGTGTGCTTCCGGCAGGGGCGTCGACACTGATGTAGAGTGCTCCCATGTCCTCGTTGGGCACAAGGCTGGTCTTGGTGGTATTCATAAAATACACGAGGAGACCGCAGGCGAGGAACAGGCAGAGATATGTGGCCCATTTGTTTCTGATGAAGAATTTGACACCGTATTTGTATTTTTTTACAAGCCTTTCAAATGATGTCTCGAATGCGATTCTGAATCTTGTAGAGAACTGTTTCGGCTTTTCTCTCGGAGGTACGATCTCGTTCGGCTTCAGGATAAGCGCACAGAGCGCAGGAGACAGTGTAAGCGCGTTTACGGCCGACAGTCCTACTGCGGCAGCCATAGTAAGACCGAACTGGGTATAGAATACTCCGGATGTTCCGCTCATGAATGACACAGGGATGAACACGGCCATAAAGACGAGTGTCGCTGTGACGATTGCCGATGACACTCCGCTGACTCCGTCTACCGCGGCCTTGTATGCGGACCTGTACCCTTCGTCGAATTTCACCTGTACCGCTTCCACCACGATGATGGCATCGTCGACAATCGTACCTATGGCAAGCACCAGGGCGAAGAGGGTCAGCAGGTTGATGGAGAATCCTGCGACCACGAGGAATGCGAATGTACCTATCAATGCCACAAAGATACATATTGTCGGTATCAATGTGGACCTGAAGTTCTGGAGGAAGAAATATACGACTATGACAACGAGCAGGATCGCTATCAGCAGGGTTTTGATTACCTCTGTTATTGAAGCGTCAAGGAAGTCCTTCGTACTCATGATGTCGACGATCTCCACATCTTTCGGAAGATTCTTTGCTGCCTCTTCGAGATATGCGTCGATCTTTTTGATGATTTCGTTGGCGTTGCTTCCTGCAGTCTGGTTTATTGAGCAGGATACTCCAGGGGCACCTTTTACACGCCCTATATATGAATAGGTGACCGCTCCGAGTTCGATGTCCGCTATGTCTTTGAGTGTGAGTACTCTTCCGTCATCGTATGCTCGGATGACGATGTTTCCGAACTCCTCTTCGGTCTCGAGCCTTCCCCTGTATTTGAGAGTATACTCGAATACATTGTCGGATTCCTGTCCGAATGCTCCTGTCGAAGCTTCTATGTTCTGGCTTGCAAGGGCTGTGCTTATGTCGCTTGGCTTCAGTCCGTACTGGGCCATAAGCGCAGGCTTCATCCATATACGCATCGCGTAGTCTCCTCCCATCACGTTGACTTCTCCTACGCCTGAGATACGCATCAGTTCAGGCTTGATGTTGATGTCAAGATAGTTGGAAAGGAAGTTCTCGTCGTATGTGCCGTTGGGGCTTGCAAGGGCGAATGTCCTCAATGTACTGCTCTGGCGTTTCGCCGTCTCGACTCCTACTCTTGTCACTTCCGCCGGAAGGAGCGACAATGCTCTTGATACCCTGTTCTGAACATTGACTGCGGCCATATCAGGGTCGTAGCCCTGTTCAAAATATACAGTAATGGATGCACGTCCTGTATTGCTGGCGTCCGAGGTCATATAGGTCATACCCTCGACACCGTTGATGGCTTCTTCCAGAGGCACGATGACACTGTTCTGTACTGCAGTGGCGTTCGCTCCGCTGTATGTGGTGCTGACTCTGATGGTAGGTGGGGCGATATCCGGATATTGCTCGATCGGCAGTGTCGCCAGACCGATGATACCCACCATCACGATGAATATTGAAATGACGACCGAAAGGATCGGCCTGTCGATGAATGTCTTTAAATTCATAGATGATTAAAATTTCTTCTTCTGACTATTCTTCTGAGGCTGTGATGGCTGTTCCTTCCTTTATGAGGCTTGCGCCTTTGGCTACGATGATGTCTCCTTCTTCAAGACCGTCTTCAACTATATATTCTTTGCCGTCGTTGATTTTGAAGACTTTTATTCCAGTGGCGACAGCCTTGCCGTCGATAACCTTGTATGTGAAAATCCTGTCCTGGACTTCGTATGTAGCCTCCTGAGGTATCACTATGCAGCCCTTTTTCTCGTAAGGGATTGTAATCCTTCCGGATCCTCCGCTCATAAGACGTCCCTGAGGATTTTCGAACACGGCCCTCAGTCTGACGGTGCCGTTGTCGACTATTCCGCTGATTACGTCAATCCTGCCCTTGTGCTCGTAAAGTTCTCCGTCGCTTGTGGTCAGGCTGACCTCAGGATATGCTGCAATGGTCTTTTCTATTGAACCGTATTCCGATGTAAGGCTGAGGACTTCCTTCTCAGGCAGGGAGAAATATACATACATCTGGGAGTTGTCCGAAACGTTTATTAGCGACTGGCCCATAGATGCGCTGACCAATGTTCCTACACGGATTGATGTCATTCCGGCAGAACCGTTTACCGGGCTTTTGACTTTTGCGAATGAAAGGTTGTTGGCTGCATTGGCTTCCTGTGCCCTGGCCTGTGCAAGTGCGGCTACGGCTGTGCTGTATGTGTTCTGTGCGGTCTGCAGCTCGAAGTCGGAAATCACTTTCTCTTTATACAGCTCCTTTTTTCCTTCCAATGACAATCTGGCGGTCGCCTCCTGTGCCTCGGCTGAAGCTACGGCGGCCTTTGCCTGATGGTATACGGCGGCATACGGGATTGTGTCTATGACAAAAAGAGTCTGTCCCTTTTTTACCTGAGCTCCTTCTTTTACCAATACATTGGTTACGATTCCGGATACCTGCGGACGTATTTCCACAAATTGTTTTCCTTCAATTATAGCTGAATAGCTTGTTGAAAGTGTCCTGTCCTGGATTGATACCTTCAATACAGGGTAGGACGCGCTCTGTTGCTGCGCCACTTTTGTCTGCTGGCTGCACGCTGTCAGGCCTGCAATCAGACATAGGCTGACTGTAAGTACATTAAATCCTTTCATATATTTTTGTTTATTTATTTTTTTGCGTACGCAGGGCTTCTCAGAGCAGAAAAGAGAAGCCCGATACTATTGCAAAAATCGTGCCAACTATAGTGCTTCAAACAGCTTGTCCAATGTGTCGCTTTTGCCTGATGCGTATAGTGCAACTGCCTGTCTGTCAGTGTCGTCTGAATGTCTTATGCCGTATTGGTCCATTACGTCTATGAGGTGCTGGGCGACAGCCGGTGCCGGGTCTATGAAGCTGACATTCCTGTCAGGCGAGACGGAGGCTGCCACTTTTTTCATGCTTTCAAGCAGAAAAGGGTAGTGCGTACAGCCGAGCACTATGGTGTCGGCCCCTGTTTCAAGGAGCGGGGCAAGGCTTGCCTTTACTGTGGCTTCGGCTTCCTCTCCTGTAAAAATCCCGTTTTCAACAAGCTCGACAAATCCTTTTCCTATATGTTCGGCAACTTTTACCCCGTCTGAAAATCTGTCTCTTGTGTTGAGGTATTTCGATCCTTTGAGAGTGCCGGCTGTGGCGAGCACGCCTATTGTCCCTGTCTTTGTGGAGAGGGCTGCCGGTTTCACGGCCGGCTCCATCCCGATGAACGGAATGCTGTATCCGGCGCGCAATGTGGAGATGGCTGCCGCGGTGGCGGTATTGCAGGCTACGACTATGACTTCGGCTCCCTGGCTGATGAGAAAGTCGGTGATGCTCTTCGCTCTGGATATTATATATTCCTGGGATTTTTCCCCGTACGGGCAATGTGCATTGTCCGAATAATATATGTATTTCTGGTCTGGAAGAACTTTTCTTATCTCCCTGAAGACTGACAGTCCGCCTACTCCTGAATCGAAAATGCCTATCATCTCTTTTGGGTACCTCTGTTTTTTGCGTGGCCTGCAAAATTACAAAATTAACGGAATATGTTTTATGAAAACAATTCATTAAAATCGCAAAACTGTATTATCTTTGCCCTGTTTGAGAAAGTTGAGTCGGATATGATAACTGCAGAACAGATAAATGCTCTTTCCAAGAGAGTGGATATATTGAACAGATGCCTGGATATAGAGGCGAAGCGTGCGGATGTGGATGCCAGGCAGGAGAAGACCCTCGCTCCGGATTTCTGGAATGATGCCAAGGAGGCGGAAAAATTCCTTAAGGAGCTTGCTGCCGTCAAATTCTGGGTGTCCGGGTATGACAAGGTAGCGGCAGGAGTGGCGGATCTTGATGTGCTTTATGAATTTGCAAAGGAGAGCATATCGGGGGAACAGGAGGATGCGCAGACGGACGAAGTCAGGGAGCTGGAGTTGGCCTACAAGGATGTGGAGGCTGAGATCGAAGCTCTTGAGCTACGCAATATGCTTGGAGAGGAGGGTGACAGCCTAGGGGCCATTCTGACAATCAACTCCGGTGCCGGAGGAACTGAGGCAAACGACTGGTCTGCAATGCTTATGCGTATGTATATGCGCTGGGGTGAGCGCAACGGATACAAGGTGACTGTCACGGATATTCTGGACGGCGAGGATGTGGGGATCAAGTCTGTCACGATACAGTTTGAAGGGGATTATGCCTTCGGGTACCTCAAGGCTGAAAGCGGAGTGCACCGTCTTGTGCGCATTTCTCCGTTCAATGCCCAGGGAAAACGCCAGACTACATTCTCTTCGGCTTTTGTCTATCCGCTTGTGGATGATACGATAGAAATTGAAATCAATCCCGGAGACCTTGAATGGGATACATACCGTTCCAGCGGCGCCGGAGGGCAGAATGTCAATAAGGTGGAGACGGGAGTGCGTGTCAGGCATATCCCTTCAGGTATCGTGGTTGAAAACACTGAGACACGTTCCCAGCTTGACAACAGGCAGAATGCTCTGCGTATCCTCAAATCACGTCTTTATGACATAGAGCTTAAGAAAAGGCAGGAAAAACAGGCCGAGCTTGAAGGACAGAAGAAGAAGATTGAATGGGGCTCGCAGATACGCAGTTATGTACTGCATCCTTATAAGATGGTAAAGGACCTGCGTACCGGATATGAGACTTCCGACACTCAGGGGGTTCTTGACGGGGACCTCAATGAGTTTATGAAGGTCTATCTTATGGGCGGCAATAAAGATTGATATATTCAACAATAATATTATGGAATTCAAATATGCACCTATGTTTCAGCTTGGTGAGGACAAGACTGAATACTACCTTCTGACTAAGGACCATGTGTCTGTCGGGGAATTTGAAGGCAAGCCTATGCTTAAGATTGAGAAGGAAGGTTTGACCGCTATGGCAAATGCCGCATTCCGTGACGTGTCGTTTATGCTGCGTCCGGAGCATAACGCTCAGGTTGCAAAAATCCTTTCTGATCCAGAGGCGAGCGAGAACGACAAATATGTTGCGCTGACTTTCCTTCGCAACGCAGAGGTGGCTGCAAAGGGCAAGCTCCCTTTCTGCCAGGACACCGGAACTGCCATTATCCATGGCGAAAAAGGCCAGCAGGTCTGGACAGGCTATAGTGACGAGGAAGCTCTTTCTCTTGGAGTCTATAAGACTTACACAGAGGAGAATCTCCGTTATTCGCAGAACGCTCCGCTTACCATGTATGACGAGGTCAATACCAAGTGCAACCTTCCTGCGCAGATTGACATCGAGGCTACTGAAGGTATGGAATACCATTTCCTTTGCGTTACAAAGGGAGGAGGTTCTGCCAACAAGACCTATCTCTACCAGGAGACCAAGGCGATACTGAACCCTCAGACCCTTGTGCCTTTCCTTGTGGCAAAGATGAAAACTCTCGGAACGGCTGCATGCCCTCCTTACCATATAGCGTTTGTTATAGGAGGAACTTCAGCCGAGAAGAACCTGCTGACAGTGAAGCTGGCTTCTACTCATTATTATGATGAACTTCCGACTACAGGTGACGAGACAGGACGCGCTTTCCGTGACATCGAACTTGAGAAACAGGTGCTTGAAGAGGCTCATAAAATCGGCCTCGGAGCGCAGTTCGGAGGAAAATACTACGCGCACGATGTGCGTATCATCCGTCTTCCGCGCCACGGTGCCAGCTGTCCAGTAGGACTCGGTGTGAGCTGTTCGGCTGACAGGAACATCAAATGCAAGATAAACAAGGACGGTATCTGGATCGAGAAACTCGATGACAATCCTGGACGTCTTATCCCTGAGGAGCTTCGTCAGGCAGGTGAGGGAGATGCCGTGAAGATTGACCTCGACCAGCCTATGAGCGAGATTTTGAAGGTTCTCACCAAATATCCTGTGGCTACCCGTCTCAGCCTTAACGGTACTATTATAGTAGGGCGTGATATCGCTCACGCGAAAATCAAGGAACGTCTTGACAGGGGAGAGGAGATGCCTCAGTACCTGAAGGACCATCCTATATATTATGCTGGTCCTGCCAAGACTCCTGCAGGAATGGCATGCGGTTCTATGGGACCGACCACTGCCGGACGTATGGACCCTTATGTGGACTTGTTCCAGAGCAAGGGCGGTTCTATGATTATGCTTGCCAAGGGTAACCGTTCACAGGCTGTCACAGACGCTTGTCAGAAACACGGAGGATTCTATCTCGGATCCATCGGAGGTCCTGCAGCCATCCTTGCCCAGAACAACATCAAGTCCATCGAATGTGTGGAATATCCGGAGCTCGGTATGGAGGCCATCTGGAAAATCCGCGTCGAGGATTTCCCTGCATTCATCCTTGTGGACGACAAAGGCAACGACTTCTTCAAGACCATCGCCTGATAAAATAACGAGGAATTGCAAAAATGCAATTCCTCGTTGTCGTATAATCGCTTGCTAAGCGTTATTCTTCCCGTTTGAAAACCATTTCTTCTCCATCTTCGATGAAGATGGCCTCGTCTCCGTTGACAGTGACGACAAAAGTCCTGGCTTCTGCAGGTCTGCCATCCATTCCCTTTCCTCCGAAAATGATTACTTCAGCACCTTCGCTGAGGTCTCCTTCGATGTTGAATAGCATTTCTGTGCTGAAATCATCGCCCTCGAAGATTTCACGCACATTTACCTTTCCGTTTTTGTGAAAGGTAAACTGTAGCGTGTACGGTTCGCCCTCTAAATAGGAATTGCATATCCATTTGCCCATAAGAACTTCATGCTCTTTTTTTGAACTTGAAGTCAGGGTTCCCATCACCGAGCAGGTCGCATGATGTGAACGTTCCGGTACACAATGCCAACAATGTTGAGCATACAAGCTTGAAAATGTTGTTTTTTATGATAATATGATGTTTAAACCCTGGAAGCCGGAATGCGGAATAGTGTATTGGCAATGCATGAATTCACAGTCCAGCTTCTGCAAGGTGGATTTGAATTCAGCAGACGGGATACTGAAAAACTATAAACTACTAAAAGAAGAGCCGTCCCATCTCTTTCAGACTAAGTCCGAATTGCCGTGGAGATGTAATCTTTTATCAGTATGATTGATTTGCGCGGCAAATGTAGCCAAATTTGCGAATGTGGAAATATTTTTTGAATGTTGATCAAGAGACTGTTTTTTCCTTGATAAATTTAAACAGACTCCAAGCTTTTTTGCGTGAAAATGACTTTTGGGGCAAGGTTATGATCCGACATCATATTTTCAACAGGGTGGGTGCTTGCAATTTATTGAACTACAATGCGTTATAAAACAGTATACCTTATATGGAATATACTGTTTTGTAACTTGTTGACGTGTAGTGTGTTACACGAACCCACCTTCCTTGTGGACATCGGACACCATATGCAGTGCCCGTCTTGATTGTCTGCCTTACCTCCTTGTTTCTCTTGATTATTAATCTTTCTTGTCTGTCCATCTTTCTGTTTTGATTGTTTGTCTGTCAGTCTGTCTTGCCCGTCTGCTTTGGTGATCTGGTCTTTTTGTGTGATGTGCAGCTTCCTCTGACGGGGAGGGTTCTTGCAACCTGTTGGAATACAGCGTGTTATAAATCAGTATGCCTTATATGTGAAATACTGTTTTGTAACTTGTTGACGTGTAGTGTGTTACACGAACCCACCTTCCTTGTGGCCATCGGACACCGTATGCAGTGCCCGTCAGTCATCAGTCTGGCTTGACTGATTGTCTGCCTTGTCTGTCTGCTTTAGTGATCTGGTCATTTTTGTGTGATGGTTGGCATTCTTGACAGGGTGGGTTCTTGCAATCTATTGGAATACAGCGTGTTATAAAATAGTATGCCTTATATGTGAAATACTGTTTTGTAACTTGTTGACGTGTAGTGTGTTACACGAACCCACCTTCCTTGTGG
>VSOK01000023.1:0-18881 GCA_009774765.1 Bacteroidales bacterium | reverse complement strand
GTCTGCCTTGTCTGTCTGCTTTAGTGATCTGGTCATTTTTGTGTGATGGTTGGCATTCTTGACAGGGTGGGTTCTTGTAATATGTTGAAGCACAGTATATTATGAATCAGTATGCTTTATATGGGATATACTGTTTTGTAATTTGTTGAGGGACAGTGTGTTGTGCGGTCCCACCCTTGTTCGTGGTGCTGACGATGATGTACTGTCTGGCTGATTTTGTGTTGTTGGGATTTATCTGTATGTTTTGCTTTTGTGGTGGCATCTGTCCAGGCTGACACTGAGATTACCTGTTCAATGTTTCTCTGCGCATTAGTAGGGCATTCCGTTGGTCGGGGATGTCTGTTTGTCGTCAAGCAGGTTCTGGTATTTGAGCTTGGTGTGTAGTGCTGCCTTGAGGTCTTGCAGGTTTTTGAAGTTCTGCTCCACGAGTGATGTATCTACATTGATGATTTCCTTTAGTCTGCTTCCGTTTTTTGTGTGGAAGCGGTATGAGCAGAATTTATAAAGATAGTGAGTTTTGCTTATGCCTGCAGCGATGGGATTGTTGAGTACATATAGCAGGGTGTCTATTTGCCATTTTAAAAGCTGTTTTTCCACTAAATGGGCCGGATAGTCAAATACGCGCCCTTGTCCTGGATGCCTGTGGTGAATCCATCCGGTATATGATTGGATCACTTCGCGGACGGCTTCATATACATAGTTCCCTTTTATCAGGATATGGAAATGATTACCCATAAGCGCGAATGCAAACAATGACAAATTGTATTTTGTGATTGCTTTGTTAAGGTATATAAGAAACTGTTTGCTTTCAGTCTCGTCGTGGAAAACTTTTTTCTTGTCCACGCCCCTTGCAAAGATATGATAGACTTTTCCCTCCATAATCACTCTCCTCATTTACTGCAAACTTACACAAATAATATGGAATATCCTCTTTGGAAGATGATTTTATTTGTCTATGTTGGACATTGGGATGATAAAATTTTTAATAGATTGATTTTCCTGATATGGTGGGGCTTTACAATTTGTTGAAGTACAATGTGTTATAAAACAGTATGCCTTATATGTGATATGCTGTTTTGCAACTTATTGATGTGTAGCGTGTTGCACGGACCCACCTTCCTTGGGGCCATCGGGCATCGTATGCATTACCAATCTTGTTTGTCTGTCAGTCTTTTTTCTCGTCTGCTTTGATGATCTGGTCATTTTGTGTGATGTCGGCATTCTTGACAGGATGGGGTCTTTGTAATCTGTTGAAGCACAGTATATTATAAAACAGTATGCCTTGTATGGAGTATACTGTTTTGCAACTTATTGATGTGTAGCGTGTTGCACGGACCCACCTGCTTTGTGGCCATCGGGCATCGTATGCATTGCCTGTCTTGATTGTCTGCTCTTCTTGTTCCTTCTTGATTACCAATCTTGTTTGTCTGTCAGTCTTTTTTCTCGTCTGCTTTGATGATCTGGTCATTTTTGTGTGATGTCGGCATTCTTGACAGGATGGGGTCTTTGTAATCTGTTGAAGCACAGTATATTATAAAACAGTATGCCTTGTATGGAGTATACTGTTTTGCAACTTATTGATGTGTAGCGTGTTGCACGGACCCACCTTCCTTGTGGCCATCAGGCACCGTATGCATTGTCCGTCTTGATTGATTGTCCTCCCTTCTTGTCTGCCTTGTGACCATCGGACTCCGTCTGCATATTGATTACTCCGTGAGGCACATTGGCTTTGCTGCTGTGTGGCTGGTTTGATGTCCATTGTTCAAATAATTTTGCGGATTCGGCAGAATTATTTATCTTTGCTGTCCACAAAATTTATTAAAGGCTGCCAAGCTGTTGATTAAGAGGTGTTTATGCATCCGCTTGCAGTCAAAACTTTTAAAGTTTTTATTTATTATGTACGCAATTGTAGACATTGCAGGCCAGCAGTTCAAAGTAGAAGCTGGAAGAAAAATCTTTGTCAACCGCCTCGCGGCTGAAAAGGGTGCTGCTGTTGAGTTTGACAAAGTGCTTCTGATTGATGCTGACGGCGCGATCAAAGTAGGTGCACCTTATGTAGAGGGTGCTGTAGTCAAAGCAACTGTTCTTGATGATTCTTGCAAAGCAGACAAAGTTCTCGTTTTCAAGAAGAAACGTCGTAAAGGTTATCAGAAACTGAACGGTCACCGTCAGGCTTTGACACAAATTCAGATTAACGAAATCGCTTAATTTTCAGGAGGATTTAGATTATGGCACATAAAAAAGGCGTCGGTAGTTCCAAGAACGGTCGTGAGTCACATAGCAAACGACTCGGTATCAAGAAATTTGGCGATCAGGTTGTCAAAGCTGGCAATATCCTCGTTCGTCAGAGGGGTACAGTCCACAATCCAGGCCTCAATGTAGGTATGGGCAAGGATCATACTCTTTATGCGCTGGTAGACGGAAAGGTAAGCTTCTGCAAGAAAGCTAACAACAAATCTTACGTCTCGGTACTCCCTTTTGAGAACTAAGACTCGGGGATTTGCGAAAAGAATAGAGGACTGTTACTCCGGGTGAGTTTCAGTCCTTTTTTTATAAAGCGCGGCTTGACCGGATACGGAAGACAAATTATCTGTACTATGCCGAGGCGAAGTGATTGTAGAATCACGGATTCCAAATAAACGATTAAGCCGAATTCAGAACTGAACCTGTTCATATTATGATGAGGTGAAGTGATTGTGTACGAAGTATAAAATATAATAATTATGTTGACACTTAAATTGCTCCGTGAAAATCCGGAGTTTGTCATAAAAAAACTCGCAGTCAAAAATTTTGACGCCAGTGAAATTGTTGCAAGAATCAATGAACTTGACTGCAGCAGAAGGTCTCTGCAGCTCGAACTTGACAATTGTCTTGCACAGCAGAAACAGAAGGCCGCTCTCATCGGCGGACTGATGAAAGAAGGTAAAAAAGAGGAGGCGGAAGCCGTCAAGGCGGAAGTCGCTGCATTGAAAGAGCAGTCGAAGGCTATTGAAGAGAAGTCAGAGACCAACAACAATGAACTGAACTCCCTTATAGTCCTTCTTCCTAATATCCCTTGTGATGCAGTTCCGGAAGGAAAGGGAGCGGAGGACAATGTTGTTGTGAAGATGGGCAATGAAATTCCCGAGCTCGGATCTGATGCCATGCCTCACTGGGAACTTGCCAAGAAATTTGACATAATAGATTTTGACCTCGGAGTAAAACTTACCGGTGCTGGATTTCCTGTCTATAAAGGTAAGGGAGCAAGACTCCAGAGAGCCCTCATCAATTATTTCCTTGACATCAATACAACGGCAGGCTATCTTGAAGTCGAGCCTCCTGTGATGGTTAACGAGGCTTCAGGATTCGGTACTGGCCAGCTTCCTGACAAGGAGGGACAGATGTATCACGCCACTGCGGACAATTTCTATCTTGTTCCTACAGCTGAAGTGCCTGTTACTAATATATATAGGGATGTGATCCTCGGCAACAATGATTTCCCTGTCAAAATGACTGCATATACCCCTTGTTTCCGCCGTGAAGCAGGTTCATACGGAAAGGATGTACGCGGACTCAACCGTCTTCACCAGTTTGACAAAGTGGAGATTGTACGTATAGAGAAACCGGAAAATTCATACGCTGCCCTTGACGAGATGATAGCCCACGTGGAAGGTATTGTAAAAAGCCTTGGCCTGCCTTACAGGATTCTCCGTCTCTGCGGAGGTGATATGAGTTTCACTTCTGCAATCACATACGATTTTGAAGTATATTCAGCGGCACAGGGACGTTGGCTTGAAATCAGTTCAGTGTCAAACTTTGAGTCATATCAGGCCAACCGCCTGAAGCTCAGATATAAGGATGCTGACGGAAAGACTCAGCTTGCCCATACTCTCAACGGTTCTTCACTTGCGCTTCCGCGTGTGGTGGCGGCTCTCCTCGAGAACAACCAGAAAGACGGCAAGATCATCATACCGGAAGCATTGCGTCCTTACACTGGATTTGATACAATAGACTAAATGATATTTTGCGGATATAACAATATACATCAGGCCGGCAGGAGGGATGAGGCCAGGATGTATGTCAATCCCTGTTATATTTTATGAGCAATAAAGTCATAATAGGAATTGATCCCGGAACCAATATTCTTGGTTACGGGATTATCCGTATTGATTCAAAGGGTCCTCATTATGTGGATATGGGCATATTTGACCTGCGCAAAATAAAGGACCCTTTTGAAAAACTTGCAAACATATTTGCAGGCATAGGAGAGATTCTTGATGAAGTCAATCCTGATGAGATGGCTGTGGAATCTCCTTTCTACGGAAAAAATGCCCAGGTAATACTGAAGCTCGGCAGGGCACAGGGAGCTGCCATAACGGCTGCCACGATGCGCGGAATTCCGGTGTCGGAATATGCTCCCCGCAAGGCCAAGATCGCGATATGCGGCAACGGAGCCGCATCAAAGGAGCAAGTGAGCATGATGATCCAGAAGACATTGGGGGTCGAACTGGATCCGAGATATCTTGATGCCACTGATGCCCTTGCGATTGCATTATGCCATCACTACCAGTCTTCCAATCCTCTTGCCGGTGCCGGAGGAAGTACGGACTGGAAGAAATTTCTTGAAGCCAATCCGGACAGGATAAAAAAATGATATGGCCGTTAAACCATCGGCTGTCAAATGTGTCTAAAGTTCCGTATGTTTGATCTGCTTCGGCAGATTTTTGTGTGTATGCTAAAACCGATTGATAATGAGAAACAGATTTTTCTTGTTCCTGACGAATGTCCTGCTGGCTCTGTCAGCTATTACAGCAGCAGTCCCCGTATACTCTCAGACTGGGGGCGCGAAAGTTTCAGTCACTCTTACTGATTCAAAGACCGGAGAACCTGTAGGGTTTGTAACAGTTTCCTTGACTGAGTCCGGCGCAGACAAAGCCTATAAATACATCCTCAGCAATTCGGAAGGAAAAGCCGAGCTGACAGGAGTAAAGAAAGGCACGTTCAAACTTAAGGCCGAGATTATGGGATACAAGACATACGAGGCTGAAGTCAAGGTTTTAGACCGCAAACCAATTGATCTGGGTACGGTGAAGATGGAGGAGGATGTCCAGACTCTTGATGCGGCAAGTGTTTCTGCCGTAGGAAATCCGATCATAGTCAAGAAGGATACTATAGAATATAATGCCTCGTCTTTCAAGACATCGGACAATGATATGCTGGTTGAGCTGTTGAAGAAACTTCCTGGAGTGGAAGTGGCCGCAGACGGCTCCATCACGGCCAATGGTGAGACTATCAAGAAGATAACCATTGACGGAAAGACTTTCTTTCTTGACGATCCGCAGCTCGCTACGAAAAACATTCCTGCCAAGATAGTGGAGAAGGTGAAGGTCGTGGAGAAGAAATCGGACCAGGCACAGTTTACAGGTATTGATGACGGTGAAGAGGAGACTATAATTGATTTGTCCATACGTCCTGGTATGATGAACGGATGGTTCGGAAATGTTATGGGAGGCGGTGGACACGATGTCCCTGAGAAAGGATTTTATACTGACGGCAACAAATGGACGGATGACGGATGGAGATATCAGGGGGCTGCCATGGTCGGGCGTTTTACTACCAAAAGCCAGCTCAGCGTAATCCTCAACGGCAACAATACCAACAACAGGGGATTCAATGATATGGCCGGCAATATGATGCAGAATATGCGCGGAGCAGGCAGAGGAATGGGCCGCGGCTCAGGAGGATGGGGAAGCAACAACGGTATCACTACATCCTGGATGGGAGGTATGAACGGTGCATATACTCTTCTGGACGGTGATATGGACCTTGCAGGAAACTACCTGTACAATGGCTCCAACAGATATGTCACTGAAGAGAGTTCAAAGACGACATATATGGATGACGGCAGCAGCCTCATATATGACAACAACGGATATAATATAACGAATTCACAGGGACACCGTTTCGGAATCCGCCTTGACCATAAGTTCAGTGAGAATACATCCATACTCTTCGAGCCTCAGTTCAATTTCGGAAGCGGAAACTATCGTGAGTATTCTGATTTCAACACATTGAAAAATCCGGGTGACGGAGGTGATTCCGCACTCACCAACAATGGTTTCAGCGAAAATACCGGAGCCAACAAGAACTGGACGGCAAGCGGATTCCTGCTCTTCCGCCAGAGGCTTGGCAAACCCGGAAGGACAATTTCAGCCCATTTCAGATATAACTTCAGCAATAATACCCTTGACGGGCTCAACCAGTCATATACCGACAACGACGGGGACAGGGTAGGTGACGAGATCGTCAACCAGCGTATATCCAGCAATACGGACGGTACTTCGCTGTCAGGACGTGTCGTCTATACTGAACCTCTCGGAAGCGACTTCTATATGGAAGCCAATTATTCATACAGCTGGAACAGGAGCCGCTCATCAAAGGACACATACGACAGTTTCGGGGAGAATACCCTTGTGGATGGCGGCGGACATCTGATCTATAATTCAGAAGGGGAGACCTACAATAAGGATTATTCAAACAATATCACAAACAATTACCAGAACCATTCTGCAGGTCTCAACTTCATGTACCAGAAGGAAAAGTTCAGGGCCCAGCTCGGAGCGGCTGTAAATCCTACGATTACCAATAACCTGACAAATGGTGAAAAGTATGACAGCAAAGTGGTCAACTGGTCGCCGCAGGCATCGTTGAACTATGAAATAGGTGAGAATACCAATATAAGGTTCTTCTATTACGGACGTTCTTCACAGCCTTCGACTTCACAGCTTATGCCGGTGCCTGACAATTCGGACCCTTTGAACGTGTCATTCGGTAACCCCTATCTGACACCTTATTTTACTCACAACCTCAGGGGAATGTTCGGATATACCAACAAGAAGACATTTACATCGGTATATGGTCATTTCGGCGGAGGACTTGTCCAGGACGGCATTACCAATGCGCTCTGGTATGACGGGAACGGCGCACAGTATTCCCTTCCGCTCAATGGACCGGGATCGGGGAATGCCGATTTGAGGATAATGGTGAACAGCCCGATAGCCAAGTCAAAGTTTTCTGTGTCTTCAATGACATATTTCAGATATTCAGAATCGACTTCGTATGTGGGCAGATCAGGAATGGGGGACGAGTTCAATGAGAAGTATTATGATTCCGAGACCGGTGTGATGAACTATGACCAGTTCCACAAGGACTTTTTCGAACATTCGGCCGCTGGTTCGGCAAAACTGGATATGTCGGATTATTTTACTGATTCCAAGACTCAATCCCTTAACTTCAACCAGAGGCTTCGTGTCACTTTCCGCAATGATTTTGTAGAACTCAATCTCGGGGGACGCACAAGGATGTCAAAATCGTGGTACACTGTGGCTTCCTACAACCAGAACCCGACCTGGAGCAATCAGGTGGACTTCTCGATGAACTGGACTGTTCCAGGGGGAGTCAATCTTATAGCCAATGCTGACTACAACTGGTACAACGGATATACTACTCCGCAGAAGGATGAAGTCATTCTCAATGCCGAGATATCAAAACTTCTGTTCAAGAACAAGTTTACTTTGGCGGCAAAGGCGTATGATATTCTGAACCAGGCGAAAAACCTCAGCGTTACGGATGAGTCCAACTATCACCAGGAGACACGCAACAATACTCTTGGACGCTATGTGATCCTGTCGCTTACATACCGTTTCGGAAATTTCAACGGCAACGGACAGAGACGCGGCGGCCATCCTGGCGGCCCGATGGGACCTCCTCCAAGAAGATCATAATACAAAAATCCCGGGTCTTAAAGCCCGGGATTTTTGTATGCCGATGATTTACTCCTCAATCATATTGGAGGCGTATTTGCGCCATTTCTCTATGAGTGCCTGCATGTCGTCAGGGACAGGGGAGTCGAACTGCATATATTCACGGGTTGACGGGTGGATGAATCCGAGCGTCTTGGCGTGGAGTGCCTGGCGAGGCAGCAGCTTGAAGCAGTTTTCAATGAAATGACGGTATTTGGCGTAGATAGTCCCTTTGCGGATTTCCGCACCGTCGTATCTCGCATCGTTGAAAAGCGGATGTCCTATGTAATTGAAGTGTACCCTTATCTGATGGGTACGCCCTGTTTCCAGCTTGCATTCTACGACTGTCACATAGCCGAACCTTTCAAGCACTCTGTAATGTGTGACAGCACGTTTGCCGTGATCCCCTTCTGGAAATACCCTGAACCGCATCCTGTCGGACGGGTCACGTCCTATATTGCCTTCAATGGTACCTTCGTCCTCTTTTATGTTGCCCCATACTATCGCTACATATCTTCGCTCTATCGAGTGCACAAAGAACTGTTTTGCAAGCATAAGCTGTGATTCCTCGTTCTTTGCCACGACAAGAAGCCCTGAGGTGTCCTTGTCTATCCTGTGTACAAGTACGCCCATTCTTTCATCCTGGGCATCAGGGCCCTGACTTATTCCGAGATGATATGCGAGAGCATTGACAAGGGTTCCGGAGAAATGTCCGTGGCCAGGATGTACGACCAGTCCGGCAGGTTTGTTCAGCACAAGCAGATCAGCATCTTCATAGACTATGTCAAGAGGAATGTTCTCCGGCAGGATTTCAAGTCCCCTGCGCTGGTACGGCATCACGAATGTCACCACGTCTCCAGGCCTTACTATCACATTGGCTTTGGCGACCTTGTCATTTACGCGTACATATTCCTGCTTGATGGCAAGCTGTATACGGTGGCGCGATGTATATTCCATATGGGTGGCCAGATATTTGTCCACGCGCATCGGACTTTGTCCTTTGTCTATGTCAAAACGGAAATGCTCGAACATTTCCTGCCCTTCATCCTCGTATGCGACTTCATCTCCGGCCTCTGCAGAATCGAAGTTGTCAATAGGATCGTCTTCAAAATCAAAATATCTGTCCTGTGTGGGCATATATGTTATTTTGTATATTATTTATTCCTTTTCCTGTCTTGCCGGAACTTTGTTCTTGTCAAGAGTAAGGTACAATGTGACCTCGGCTCCCATATTGCAAGGGGTTTCGGATGCTTCCGGACTCTGCCTGTACACGACTGCATTGAGCGAGTCTGAATAATCCTTTACGGTCTTGTCGAAGTTGAGCCTGCCTATGTTGAGCGAATGGTCGTGCACCGCGTCTATTGCATTCATATATCTTGATCCTGTGACGTATGGGACGTATGTGCTGTTGTCATTAGGGTTCAGACCTACGACAAGGTCAACATAGGATTCGCTTTCTATTTTGACACCCGGCTCTATCTCCGCGTTTCTGTACAGTTGGCTGATGACATTGTTGGTGGCGATATCGTTTACATATATCAGCTTGCCAAGATGCAGCCCGCGTGAAAGCAGTTCTGCCTTTGCCTGTCTCATCGAGTAGCCGACAAGGTTCGGCATTGTGACGTTTTTGGACGTCACTGCATTGATCGTAAGCATAATGCGCCTTCCTTTCTTGACACGGTCTCCCGCTGCCGGATTGTGCCTGTATATGCTTCCCCTCGCCATCCTTTTGACATATACGGAATCGGTGACCTGGACTCTCATTCCGTATTTCGTTGCCAGCGTCTGGGCCTCGCTCAAGGTCATGTTCGTAAAATCCGGGACTGTTATCTCCTTGTTGTGCCTTGTCACGATTTTAAGCAGGAAATGCGCTGCAAATACCAGAACAAGTATCAGGATGACTGCCCAGATTATATTTTTTGTTATCCAATTGTTGAAAAAGCCTTTTATGCTCATTTATTTTACTGTTATAAGTTCGTACTGTCTGTTTCCAAGACCTATTTTTTCACCGTGCTCCACACCTGCTTCCCATTTGGTATCCGGATGTACTATATGGAACTTGTCCTCTCCCTTGTGGTGGTGACAGTGCCCCTCGCACTCCGCGTCCTTGTCGGAAATCACATTGCCTGAAAGTGCCGGTGCCGCTTTAACCAGGTCTGCGCAGGCACAGTCAAGTGCCACAGGGTCAAAAGAGGCCGCAATTCCGAGATCAGGGACTATCGCGGCGTCATTGTGGTTCCAGCAGTCGCAGTTCGGTGATACGTTCATTATGAAGCTGATGTGAAAATTCGGCTTGTCCTTTACTACGGCGAGAGCGTATTCCGCAATTTTATAGTTCAGGGTCTCCGAGGTGTCATAGTCTTTCACAACGGCTCCATCGTGCTGGCACACCGCTACGCACTGGCCGCATCCGACGCATTTCCCATAGTCGATATGGGCTTTCCTGTCGGAGACTTTCACGGCGTCGTGCCTGCAATATTTCTCGCAGACCCTGCAGCCGATACATTTGTCAAGGTCTATGACCGGCTGTGATGACGAGTGCAGCTCAAGTTTTCCTCCCACGCTGGCCGAGCCCATTCCGAGATTTTTCAGCGCGCCTCCGAATCCTGACTGCTCGTGTCCCTTGAAATGGTTCATTGAGATTATTATGTCTGCATCAGCTATGGCCGATCCTATTTTTGGTGAAGGACAATATTCACCACCGCAAGGTACTGTCCTGTAGTCCGTTCCTTTGAGACCGTCGGCAATTATGACGTCGGCGTGTGCGGAAATTGGGTTGAATCCGTTGTTCATGGCGGCGTGCAGATGGTCAACTGCATTTGACCTTCCTCCTGAATAAAGGGTATTGCTGTCCGTCAGAAATACTTTTCCTCCCAGTCCCCGTATAAGGTCGACGACGGCGGCTGCATAGTTCGGACGTATATATGCAAGATTTCCCGGCTCTCCGAAATGTATCTTGATGGCAGTGAACTTGTCTTTGAAATCGATATTTTCAATTCCGGCTCTCCTGACAAGCCGTGTCAGCTTGGTCATCATATCGTTGCCTGGAGTTGTCCTCAGGTTGGTGAAATAGACTTCAGATGTTTTCATGATATCTTGCTTTAACGTTTTTGTCCGTGAGTGGTCATCTTAACGGCATACCTTCAAATATTACCCTGAAAAGACCTTCCCCCAAAAGGGCTATGCCTATTATTATGACTATAGCTCCTGTGATCCGGTTTATCCACAGAATCGTGCGCATTTTGAAATTTTTGCGGAAATGGTTGAGCAGAGCTGTAACTCCGAACCAGTACACTGTCGCTCCTGCGCTGACAGACAGGATTATAGGGGCTACGCTCCAGTTGCCGGAGTTGCCTATCCCGAAAAATGCGAAAAGGGTGAATATTACCAGGATGGCTCCAGGATTGGAGAATCCCATTGCTATCGCCTGCATGAAATCCTTTACTGAAATGGATGAACTGCTGTCTGCCTTAAGTTTCCTGAAAGGGTCGGCTGTCGTCATTGTCCATCCGAGAATGGCTGCTACAGTGCCTCCGGCTATCAGTATCAGCTCTTTGTGGACTTCCATAAAATTCTGTGCGAAGGCAAGTGCGAACAATGCGATTACCGCGAACACCGTGTCGACAAGGCAGGCTCCCATTCCTGTGACGAATCCGGCCTTGTGTCCTTTGCTTAGGGTCTTCTGTACTACAAGAATTGCAATCGGCCCTATCGGGGCAGACGCGCAGATTCCTATCAGAAAGCCTTTGAGGATGTCGGTAAGCATATTCTTGTCTATGTCCGGTTAAATATAAATCCTACAAAAATAGTAAAATAATTTGCAAACCGAATGCAGAAGTAAACGGCTTCAATGGTAAGAAACTTTTAATAATCATCGGGCAAAGGTTCCCAATGTATTGCTTTCGGGGATATTGGGAACTTTTGTGATTTGTATTGTGTTGATTATTAGTTGACTATGAGTGAAGGAGGTTCCCGATGTCACCTTAAAGAGTACATTGGGAACCGAAAACAATTTTTTGCTGTATTTACGGTCCGTCCTGATAATAGCAGACAAGCTCCAAATAATTTCTATCTTTGTTCCCTCAAAATGATATTCGGAAAATGAAAAACCAGAAATTATTGCTGTGGGGACTTTCGGTACTGTCTGCTGTGCTGATGTCACTGCCGTTCCTTGTTCCCCATTGCGGCTTTTTTGCCCTTTTCGGCCTTGTGCCGCTTTTGTGTATGGACAGGATTGCTACCTTGTCGGGGGTGCGTCGTGTATGGGTTTATCATTATTCCGCCTTTGTGCTCTGGAATGCCTTTACAACGTTCTGGGTGTGCAACGCGACTGTGGGAGGAGGACTTTTCGCCATCTTTGCAAACGCTTTCCAGATGTCTGTCGTGTTCGGGCTTTTCCGCCTTTGCAAAAAGAGGTTTTACGGTGTCCTTCCGTATATTTTCTTGATGGTCACCTGGATATCCTGGGAAAGGTTTTATTTTGATGCTGAAATTTCCTGGCCCTGGCTCGTGCTCGGGAATGCCTTCGCACGCAGTACGGGTTCTGTGCAATGGTATGAATATACCGGAACATTGGGAGGTTCCCTTTGGATATGGTGCTGCAATCTTGCGGTCTTTGGGCTTATGACCGCTTTTTCGGACGGACGATGGTACGGTTACAACATAAAGGCAAAAATTGCGTCATTGTCTGGAACTGTGATTTTGTTTGCTGCTCCGTTCATCGTGTCAGGAATAATATACAGCAGTTACAGCGAGAAGGAAAATCCTTTGGATGTGGCAGTGTTCCAGCCTAATATAGATCCGTACAACAAATTCCAGGCATTGACACAGCAGCAGCAGACCGATATTCTTATCGGACAGATGACCAAGACGCTGAAAGAGTCGGAAAAGGTGCCTGTACTGCTTCTCGCCCCGGAGACATTTACCGGGGATATTGTTGTAGGAGAATACAATACAAGCGTTACATACAGGAGATTCGTGGATTTCCTCAAAGAATATCCCGGGACAGGCCTTCTGTTCGGGGCTTCTTCCTACAGCTTTTCCGATTCAGCCGTGAGACCGTCATATACGGCAAGGAAAATAAGGACCGGCCAATGGGTGGAATCACACAATTCCGCTCTGATGGTGGACGGAACGGGGCGAACGGAGATTTTCCACAAGAGCAGGCTTGTGGTCGCTGTGGAGAAGACCCCTTACCCTGCGCTTTTCTGCAGAATCGATGACTGGCTCGGAGGAGTTATGGGCCGTTGTGTCGGGCAGGACTCAATATCTGTCCTTCATTGCGTCCGTCCGTCCGGTGAAACCATACCTGTCGGAAGTGCAGTCTGCTATGAATCCGTCTATGGTGAGTATTATACAGGATATGTGAGGGAAGGTGCGGAAGTGATGGCGATAATAACCAATGACGCCTGGTGGGGGAATACTCCCGGGTACAGGCAGCATCTCAGCTATGCTTCCCTACGTGCCATAGAGACTCGCCGCAGCATTGCACGCTGTGCCAATACCGGAATATCGGCATTGATTGACCAGAGGGGAGATATAGTGAAGCAGACCGCCTGGTGGGAGCCTGCTGTCCTTTCAGGGACTGTCAACAGGAATGACCGGATTACATTTTTCGTACAGCACGGTGACATTGCGGGCCGCGTATGCACTTTTGTTTTCGTGATTCTGCTTGTGAATCTGCTTGTGCAGATTATCATAACGAAGAGGACAGCTATCTGAGCAGGCTGATATATTTTCTGCTGACGCGCCCTTTTGAGTCGAGTTCAATTATCAGGGGCAGGGACGACAGGTCGAAGCCGGCCATAACCGTTTCCGCCTCGGATGGGTATGAAATGAACAGCTCGTCCATATTGACTTCAAGAACCTTCAGCTTTTTTTCTGTCCTGAGCAGCTCTTCTGCTGCGGCAAGTTCCGTCTCGCATACAGGACATCCTTCAGTGTGGAATATCATTATAAGACGTCCGCGGCTGTGAAGTCTGTCTGTGCGGAATATGCCTGTCTGTAATTTGGGAGGCCTGTTGCTACGGTATGATTTCAATGTGCCGTATACATCAAGTTCCGGAAGCCTGCTTCCGGCAGGGGTGAGGGCATCGAGATTTTTGAGCATAAATGCAAGGCCTGTGACTTTCAGACTGTCGTCAGCGGTGTTCCAGATGTCGCCCCTGTCAAGTATATACTTGTCTATGAACTGTGTCAGTCCGCATTTGAACTGTTCTTCCCTGCGGCTCGAGACATAGTATAGCAGGTCTCCGACAAGCTGTCTGTAGAGTGTCGTGTCGCGTGCCTGGAGAGTCTGTTCCGATATGTGTCCGGCAATTCCGGATATGCCGTCGCATCCCATATCTTTTTCTATGGGGGCGAATGCCTTTCCGAACATTTCCATAGCTTCGTCTGATCCGTATTCCAGGGAAGGATGCGGGTCGGATAAGCTCAGCAGCTGCTCCAGGGCATAGACGTCAAGTCCCCGTCCGGAGATTGTGCCGTCCGGAGACACGAGGAACAGTCTTGGCGTCTGGAGGACTCCGTATTTCATAGTGAAGTCTGACGTCCTGTCAGGGTCCCATAGATGCAATACTGTAATTTCCGGAGAACTGATGTCAAGCTGCTCTTTGATGTAATCTTCCCATTTTTCCCGTGATTGTCCCGTGTAGACGGCATAAAGGGCCGCTGAATATCCGGAGTTTTCAAGAATGTTCCTCAGCAGTATGCTTTCTATTCTGCATTTTGCACAGTCCGTATCATAGAAATACAGGATTCTGTAACCCTTTTGTGGATCATCGGGGCCGAAAATGTCTGTCTGTCTTCCTTCCCTGTCCTTAAGTGAAAGTTCAGGAGCCTTGCATCCGACAAGTGAATTCCGGTTGCTTTCCGCGAAAAGTCTCGCTGCCCAAAGATCCGCTTCGCTGTCCATTCTGACTGTTCCTGTGGAGAACCACCTGTCATAGATATGTATGGCTACGGCTTCGTCTCCCATAATCTTTGAATTGAAGAAATGCCGGTATGCTTTCAGTGCCACGGAGCGTCTGACGGACGAATCCGTGCAGACACCGATTATGAAATCGGCTTCCCTGCATTTTACATCTGCAGGTTCCCTGTCGAGCGCGGAAAGATATTCCGTGAGTTTTTCTTCAAGAAGCTCTGTCTGTATGCTGCCGGAAGGCTGCGGAGTATTGTTTATGGTGCTGTCCTGGATGACCTGTGTCCCTCCTGAGGAATGGCGGGCCATATCATATTCTGCCGCTGCCGTATGGATGGCGGCAGACAATAATGCAAGGATTATTATGGAAGAAATGCGGTACATCAGATTTCCACTCCTTCCGGAATGAACATGGAGGTGTCGCCCCCGTGCTTGATTATGTCCCGGACAGCCGTTGAGGAAATGTGCGCGAATTCCTGTGCGGTAGGGATTATGATTGTCTCGATGTCAGGGGCAAGCACTCTGTTGGCGTCGGCGATGGACCTTTCCGTTTCGAAATCTATCATATTCCTGACGCCTCTGACAATATGTCTTATGCCGAGTTCCCTGCAGGTTTCCACGGTAAGGTTGTCGTATGAGATTATCTTGACTCCTTCAAGTCCGGTTGCCGCCTGGCGTATTATATCCAGTTTTTTCTCCGTGCTGAAGAAGCCGCGCTTGTCTATGTTGATGCCGATGGCCACGATGACTTCGTCGAACATCGTAAGAGCGCGTTTCAATATGTTGAGATGCCCTGCAGTGAACGGGTCGAATGATCCTGGAAATAGTGCGGTGCGTTTGGTATTGTTCATAGTATTATATGAATTATAGCTGCCAGTCTATAGGGGATTTCCCTTGGCTTTCAAGGATTGTGTTTGTTTTTGAAAAATGCCTGCATCCGAAGAATGCTCCTCTTGCAAGAGGTGAAGGGTGGGCTGCTTCAAGGATATGATGCCTTGAAGTGTCTATCAGCTCCTTTTTGCTTCTTGCGAAATTACCCCAAAGCAGGAACACCACTCCGGTACAGTTGTCTGATATGTACTTTATTACGGCATCGGTGAATTCTGTCCATCCGATACGGCTGTGTGAAGCGGGGGAGCCGGCTCTTACGGTAAGGACCGCATTGAGAAGGAGAACTCCCTGTCTCGCCCATTTTTCGAGATGCGGATAGCCGCTCATCTTGAGACCGAGGTCGGATTCTATTTCCTGGAAGATGTTCTTGAGCGACGGAGGGGCAGGAACATTTTCCGGGACGGAAAATGAGAGGCCTTCGGCCTGCCCGTACCCGTGGTACGGGTCCTGCCCAAGGATCACTACCTTGACCTCGTCTACAGGAGTCAGTTCAAATGCCTTGAAAATCTGTTTTCCTGGAGGGAATATCTTCTGTCCGCTTGCCTTTTCATTATGAAGATAACGCACCAGCCCGGCGAAATAAGGCTTTTCAAATTCACCGGCCAATGCGTTCTTCCAGCTTTGTTCTATTGCAACTTCCATTTCTGTCCTATATCATTCTGATGACAGCCGGAGCAGAGACATCTTATTCAAAGATATAACTGATGACTTCATCAATAGTGTTGACATAGACAAAGGTAAGACCTTTTATGTAAATTTCCTTTATGTCCTCCACATCTTTTCTGTTTTCTTCGGAAATCACAATGGTATTTATGCCCGCCCTTTTGGCTGCAAGTATCTTTTCCTTGATGCCTCCTACAGGAAGTACCCTTCCCCTGAGAGTCATCTCTCCTGTCATCGCCACTCCGCCGCGTATCTTTTTGCCGCGGAATGCGGACACCATAGAACTTACCATAGTTATACCTGCCGAAGGACCGTCTTTAGGGACTGCCCCCTCCGGTACGTGCACATGTATATCCTTTGCAGCAAACTCCTCCGGACTCATCTCTATGAGCTCAGGATGCGCCTTTATATATTGGTAGGCAATCTGTGCCGACTCTTTCATCACGTCTCCGAGATTACCTGTCATACTCAATATCCCTTTGCCGGAGCTTACGGAACTCTCAATGAACAGTATTTCACCTCCTGCAGCAGTCCACGCCAGACCTGTTACGACGCCTGGAGCCTCATTTCCCTTCTGTTTGTCGTGGGAATTTGTCGGCAGTCCGAGATATTCCCTCAGATGCGACGGCTTTATAGTGGTCGGACGCTTCTCCTCGAGAGCTATCTTCTTGGCTGTCACCCTGGCCAGTTTGGCAATCTGTTTTTCAAGTCCACGGACTCCGGACTCGTGTGTGTACTGGTCTATTATGCCTTCCAGGGCATCCGGAGATATCTTGAGCTGTCCCTTCTTGATTCCGTGTTCCTCCAGCTGCTTTGGAATCAGGTAATTCTTGGCGATTTCCATCTTCTCTTCGGCAAGATAACCTGATACCGGTATCATTTCCATCCTGTCCTTAAGTGCTGGCTGGATGGTTGAAATGTCGTTGGCGGTAGTGATGAACAGGACGTTCGACAGGTCGTAGTCTATGTCGAGATAGTTGTCGTGGAAAGCGGTGTTCTGCTCCGGGTCGAGTGCTTCAAGGAGAGCCGATGAAGGATCGCCTTTGAAATCACTGCTTAGCTTGTCCACCTCGTCCAGCACGATGACCGGATTTGCCGTACCTGCCCTGTTGATTCCGTTGAGAATCCTTCCGGGGAGTGCTCCTATATAGGTCTTCCTGTGTCCTCTTATTTCAGACTCGTCGTGTACTCCTCCGAGTGCTATCCTGACATATTTTCTTCCCAATGCGCGTGCGATTGATTTTCCGAGGCTTGTCTTTCCGACTCCCGGAGGGCCGTACAGGCACAGGATAGGTGATTTCATGTCACCTTTCAGCTTGAGTACGGCAAGATATTCTATGATCCTGTCCTTTATCGTATCCAGTCCGTAGTGGTCTTCGTCAAGGACTTTCCTCGCGTTCTTGAGGTCAAGGTTGTCCTGTGACACCTCGCCCCACGGAAGGTCAAGCATAAACTGGATATAGTTGAACTGTATGCTGTATTCCGGTGAACTCGGGTTGTAACGCTCGAGTTTGGCCATCTCCTTTTCAAAGATTTCCTGGACCGCCGCAGGCCACATCTTCTCCTCGGCGCGCGAACGGAACTTGTCGAATTCTTCGGTGTCATCCATACCGAGCTCCTCCTGTATTGTGCGGAGCTGGTTGTTGAGGAAATATTCCCTTTGCTGCTGGTCTATTTCCGTCTTGACCTTCTGGTTGATGTCCTGCTTGATTTTCAGCAGTTCCACCTGGGTCTCGAGGACGGCAAGCAGTTTCATTGCCCTGGTCTTGACATCACCGTACTGCAGAAGCTGCACCTTGTCGAAGAAATTCTCCACTTCCACGGCCGTCGCTATGAAATTGACGAGGAACTCAAGGTTCTCAATGGATTTCATAGCCTCCGAAGCATCCTTTGATGAAAAGGAGGCATATCTGAGAATGGTTATAGCCTTGTCCTTCAATGATTCTATGATCATCCTGGTCTTGTTGTCATTGGTCTCAGGCGATACGTCATTCAGATAGCTGACCCTTCCGAGAATATAAGGGTCATACTCCGTGATGCTGTCTATTGAGAAACGTCTGTATCCCTGCAGGATGGCTGTAATCGTACCGTCAGGCATCTCAAGGGTCTTCACGATCTTCGCCACCGTACCGAATCCGAACAGGTCTTCCTTCTTCGGATCCTCTACAGTGACATCTATCTGAGGAACGGCTCCTATATATCTCTTATGCTGCTCGGCATCCTGTATCAGCCTGATTGATTTCTCTCTTCCTATCGTCACCGGATATACCATCCCAGGGAACAGGACAGCGTTTCTCAACGCGAGAATCGGCAGGCTGTCAGGCAGTTCTGCCGCATCTATCTTTGTCATCTCAGGATCCTGCATTACAGGTATTATGCTGACTTCTGCGCCCATAGGTGATAAAATGTCTTTGATATCCTTCATATTCTTTCTTATAAATTCATAAATGTATACTGCCAAAATGGCAGAAATGCTTAAGGTATAAAGCACGCTCCGCTGTATGGTCAATCTTTGTGCCATAGAGTTTTGCCTATGCCTGAAAGCGAAAAAATCATGAAGATTCAAGATAGAAGTGCAACGGTGTGGGGTTAACCCCACACCGTTGTGCGTTCCAGGGCGACACAAA
>VSOK01000022.1 GCA_009774765.1 Bacteroidales bacterium | reverse complement strand
GCTGCCCCGCGACTTGCATGTGTTAAGCCTGCCGCTAGCGTTCATCCTGAGCCAGGATCAAACTCTTCATTGTATAAAATAAATCTCTCAGCTTGATCCATTGACTTTTTATAAATTCCGTTAAAGGAATCAACGCTCTCTCTTATTGTTTTCTCGGTACTTGCTTGTACTTGTTTTGTCTTTCAATATTTTCAATGATCTAAAGCCCTTTGTTTCCAAATGGGCTGCAAAGATACGCACTTTTTCTTACTCTCCAAATTTTTCCACAACTTTTTTTCGATATTTTTTATATTTTTGTGCCGTTTTTTGAGAAAAAGACCAAAAGAGCAGTACGGAAAAACATTTTTGATGTTCAATAAAAGTTTATAAAACCACTATTTTATGGCATCTCTGTTACAGATATTCCTTGTATTTGCAAAAATAGGTGCATTTACAATAGGAGGCGGATATGCAATGATACCGCTTATACAGAACGAGATTGTACGCAGGGGATGGCTGACTGAAGAAGACTTCCCTGACATCGTCGCACTTTCACAGACTGCTCCCGGCCTGCTTGCCGTCAACATATCAATATTTGTAGGATACAAGCTGAGAGGGACAAAAGGAAGCATAGTCGCCACTCTCGGAAGCATTCTCCCCTCTTTTCTGATAATACTCATTATAGCAATAGTGGCTGTAGGGTATCAGGACAACCCGACTGTAATACGTATATTCAAAGGCATCCGTCCGGTTGTCGTGGCTCTGATCGCCGTTCCGATGGTGAATATGGCGAAGAAATCGGTAAAGACTTGGTGGTCATGGGCTGTGATGCTCACGGCTATGGGACTGACAGCGTTTCTGAAAGTTTCACCTATATATATACTGATGGCAGTCATCGTCATCTCTTTGAGCGTAGCTTTCTACAAAGACAAAAAGACAAAGGAGGGAAAGAAATGATATATCTCGAGCTGTTCCTGACATTTTTTGTAATCGGGATTTTCACGATAGGAGGGGGCTATGCGATGCTTTCACTCATCCAGTCCCAAGTGGTGACAGTACACCATTGGATTGACGAGCAGATGTTTACAGACATCGTCGCGATATCGCAGATGACTCCCGGACCTATAGGCATCAATGCGGCGACATATATCGGCTACAGCGTAATCCAGCAGAGCGGCGCATCACAGCTGATGTGCGTACTGGGTTCCTTTACGGCAACTGCAGCTGTAGTCCTGCCCTCATTCATAATAGTCCTCGCACTCTGCCGAGTATATACAAAATTCAGCAACAACAGCATATTCCAGGGAACTATGGCCGGACTCAAACCTGCCGTAATAGGACTTATCGGAGCGGCCGCCATAATACTTGTCACCCCCGAAAATTTTCCGGACTGGAAAAGCTGGGTACTTTTTGCCGCGGCACTTTTCTCTTCGTTCGTATGGAAGACCAATCCGATACTTACGATAATCGCAGGAGGCGTTGCCGGGCTTATATTATATTAAAAGGCAAAGATTCATAAATTTATTCCGGAAAACTATGGAGTGGATTCAGGACATATTCATCAACTCGACATTTATTCAGGCAATCATTGTCCTGTCTATAATATGCGCCATAGGACTCGCGCTCGGGCAGATAAAGATAGGAGGGGTGTCACTCGGAGTGACATTCGTATTCTTCACCGGCATCCTCGCCGGACATTTCGGATTCAGAATCAACCCTGACATGCTCCTGTTCGCACAGAACTTCGGACTTGTGCTCTTTATCTATTCACTTGGCGTACAGGTAGGTCCAGGATTCTTCTCGTCTTTCAAACAGGGAGGCGTAAAACTCAACCTTCTCGCCACAAGCGTACTTGTACTCGGCACGGCCATGGCACTCGGACTGATTCCCCTGACAGGAATTCCACTTCCGGATATGATGGGACTGCTTTCAGGAGCCGTGACAAACACCCCTATGCTCGGTGCAGGACAGCAGACCCTGCTACAGATAGAGCCGGACAATATAAGCGGAAGCAACAATATGGCACTTGCCTGCGCGGTAGGCTATCCTATGGGAGTCATCGGTGTAATACTGGCTTTAGTGGTGCTCAAGACAATATTTTCCAGAAAAATCACAACCGGCAGAAAGGATGAAAGCACAGAAAACGCATTCGTCTCGGAGTTTCTTGTAAGCAATCCAGCGATATTCGGATTGAGCATAAAAGAAGTGATGAAGCTGACATCCGCCAAATTCGTAATATCAAGAGACTGGAAGAAAGGCAAGGTAAACATACCTACATCAGAGACAATAATAGAGGAAGGAGACCACCTTCTTGTGATTTCCAACAAAAACGACGTGGACGCCATCCGGACAATATTCGGAGAAAAAGCAGACAAGGACTGGAACAAAAAGGACATCGACTGGAACAGAATCGACAGACAGCTTGTATCAAGGCATATTCTTGTGACAAAACCAAACATAAACGGTGTGAAGCTTGTCTCCCTCAAGCTCCGCAACACCTTCGGGATCAACATTACACGTGTCAACCGCGCAGGAATAGACCTGCTTGCATCACCGTCGCTCAGGCTGCAGCTCGGTGACAAGCTCACGATCGTCGGTGAAACCACCGCCATAGACCATGTCGCAGAAATTCTCGGCAACGAGGAGAAACAGCTCAACAACCCCAACCTGTTCGCCATATTCCTGGGACTGGCAACAGGACTGATACTCGGTTCGATACCGCTTTCAATCCCCGGTATGAGCATGCCTATCAAATTGGGACTTGCCGGAGGACCGATAATCATAGGTATTCTTATGGGAGCGTTCGGTCCGAGAATCCACCTGTCAACATATACCACACGAAGCGCGAACCTGATGCTCAGGCAATTGGGCATCGTAATCTATCTTGCCGGACTTGGATTGAGCGCGGGAGAAAACTTCTTTGACACAGTGTTCCGTATCGAAGGGCTTATATGGATTGCTGTAAGTTTTGCCCTTGCCATAATTCCGGTGCTGGCCGTAGGATTCATTGCGACAAAATTCCTAAAGACGGACTATGCGTCCAGTGTGGGCATGCTCTGCGGAAGCATGGCCAACCCCATTGCACTCAATTACGCCAACACCACGACGGATTCGGACGAACCTTCGGTAGCATACGCTACAGTATATCCGTTCTCAATCTTCCTGAGAGTCATAACGATACAGATTATAATGCTGCTGTTCCTATAAGCGGGAAGCCCTGCCTTTCAGCAAAACATAGCAGAACCAGCAATAGCAACCGAGCAGAAGGGTATGTACCGCCAGCTTTGATATTATGGACAGCACCTCCCCGCCAGAAGGGAACCATGTATTGTCAACAAACAGCGATATGCCGTACACGGCACCCATACCCACAAATACAAGGGCAATCCTTCCCCATCTGTAAGGAATCGGATAATGCTTCTGCCCGAGCACCGCACTGATGACAAACATCACGACATAGCTTGCAAGATGAGCGAACGCAGCGGCCCAATACGAATATTTCGGCATAAACACGACATTCACGACAGCCGTAACGACAAGCCCTGCGACCGTGATATAGATCGCCATCCCTGTCTTCCCTGAAAGCTTGTACCACATCGACACGTTGAAAAGCATACCAAGCAGCATATATGACAACAGCATAACAGGTACGATACCGACACCGGCACGGAAATCCCGGCCGAGAATGAGGGAAATGACATCGATATACAATATCACACCGAGAAACACCAAGCCGCAGAAAGCGGTAAAGTATTCCATAACCTTGGCATACAGCTCCTTGGAGCCTTTATCCGCTGACCTCTGGAAGAAGAACGGCTCCGCTGCGAAACGGAACATCTGTATGAACAGTGACATTATCACAGACAGTTTTACCGCAGCCTGATATATTCCGAGACTTGACCTCCAGGCATCCGCGCTATGGTCAAAGAACCGGAACAGAATCCTGTCAAGGAAGTCATTTATTACTCCTGGAAGCGACGCCACCATAAGAGGAAGTGAATAGACAAGCATCTGCTTCAGCAGCCTGCCGTCAAATTCAAAAGAAAATTTCAACAAAGTCGGAAGAAAAAGAATTCCGCATACGACACAGCTGGCAAAGATTGCAAATATAACATAGCTGAAATCCGGAGAAGCGGACACGAAATGAAGCATCCACACATCATCCGGAGTCAACTGCTCCACACCAATCCCAAGCGCCGTCGCCCTGGAAGCGCAAAAGCCGGCAAAAGAGAAAAACAGCAATATATTGACAACAGTCTCGGTAATGATCTTTATTGTCTTGAATATAGCGAACTTGAAAGCTCTGTGCTCCTGTCTGAATTTAGCAAAAAGAATGGCGGTAACACTGTCAAGGGCAAGTATTCCTCCTACATACATTATACACTTCTCATAGCCGGCATATCCCAACCCTGAGGCTATGGGAGAAGCAAAGGCAATCATAACGGCAAGAAATACCGAACTCAATCCGGTCACAGCAGCAAGAGCGTCCGAATACACGGCAGACGGGTTTACACCCTCCTTGTTGGCGAAACGGAAGCACCCTGTCTCAAGACCAAGCACAAGAAGGACCTGCAGGACAGCGATATAGGCCATAAATTCCGTAACGACGCCATAACTTTCCGTGGTAAGCAGCCGTGTATAGAACGGAACAAACAGAAAATTGATGATGCGGGCGAGAATCGTACTCAACCCATAGACGGCAGTCTCCCCCGCCAGCTGTTTAATCGGATTTCCCATAATGGCGGCAAAAGTACGGAAATTTCATTATTTTTGTGTCCATAAAACATCAAATGTCAATAAAACCACCGGTAATGAAAAAGATTATAACTATCATCGCCTGCCTGACTGCCGCAGCAGCGGCATTCACATCCTGCAATTGCTCCGGCAACAAAGAGGCGTCAAAGGAGCAGACTGCAGAAGCTGCGGAAAAATCAGATAAACAAGACAACGATATGACCATCAAACTTTCAGAACTCCCTGAGGAGCCTATCTTCGACATCGTGACCAATATGGGCACCATCAAGGTAAAACTTTACAGCAAAACCCCTAAACACCGCGACAACTTCGCAAAGCTCGCACTGGAGCACTTCTATGACGGTATACTTTTCCACAGGGTAATCAACGGATTTATGATCCAGGCCGGAGACCCTTATACAAAAGACGCGACGAAAGCAGACCTATACGGCACAGGAGGTCCCGGATACACCATCCCTGCGGAATTCGTCAACGAATATTACCACAAGAAAGGAGCATTGGCAGCAGCAAGACGCGGAGATGCGGCAAACCCCAAAAAAGCGTCTTCCGGCTCGCAGTTCTATATAGTACAGGACGAGATGGCCTGCCTGCCTCTTGACGGTGACTATACCGTATTCGGAGAGACAGTGGAAGGATTTGACGTAATCGACAAGATCGCAGCCGTCCAGACCGACCGCTACGACCGTCCATACGAAAATGTCGTAATCCTTTCAATCAACCTTGCTGAATAACAATGGATAAAATCACAAGAAAAGACTGGAAATACATTTTCTTCGACGCTGACGACACCCTTTGGGACAACGAAGAACATTTCCGTGAAGCGAAAGCAAAATTCGCAGAAAAGCTGTCTTCGTATGCGGACAAGGATGACATCCTGGACAGGCTCAGGGAAAAACAGGAAATAAACTTCCCTGTCTGGGGCTACGGAGCCAAGACCCTGCTTATCGGCATGATGGACACAACTGTTGAAATATGCGGTGGACAGACTGCCGGAATGCTTTACCAGGAAATAAAACAGATAATCCACGAACTTGCCTACCACCGGTTCAGCATCATCGATGGAGTCGAAGATGTACTGGAACAGCTCGGCAGCAGATACCTGCTCGGTGTAGCCACCAAAGGAGACCTGACTGAACAGCTGACAAAATACAGGAAATCAGGACTGGAGCGGTTCTTTCACCACATAGAAGTGATGCAGAACAAATGCGCTGAAGACTATCTGTCACTGGTACGTAAACTGGATGTCGCCCCACAGGATATCATTATGGTGGGAAATGCCATAAAGTCAGACATCGCACCTGTTGTAGAGATAGGCGGAACTGCCATACATATCCCCTACAGATTGAGTTGGGAACACGAAATGATGGAGATGCCGGTTTCAGACCGTATAATTGAGATAAAAAGCATAAAAGAATTGCCGGGAATCCTGCTTTAGGCAAGACGTGGCACAGATATTGCGATTTATTTTGACGAATAGTTTTTTCATAGGTTAAGTTTTAGGTTAGAATTGCGAACGGCTTTCGATGTGAATCGGAAGCCGTTCATCTTTTATTTCAACAGGGTATCACAATAACCCTGAGATACAGTCAGGAAACTACAAAAACGGAAAAACATCCGAAGACCTGACATCCACAGCTCCCTCCCTTACCGCGGACGGAATCTCCGATTTGCCATAACGGCATACAGGCTCTCCTCTTAAGGCGGTCATCACCAGGTCACCTTTCCTGTCAAATGAGACTTCATAGTCACTTGCCCAGGCGTCACCTCCGGAATATTCCCCTGAGACGACATTGTCTTCATTTATTGAATACGTACCAGAATACCGCCTGAAATACAGCACATTACCTAATTTCTGATACAGTTCAAATGTATTGTTCTTAGAAAAGGACAGATAGATATCCATTGACGCGTTCTCTGACAACCTGTCACTGTCAGATATAAGACGCCATTCTCCGATAATCATCTCGGACACGGGCTTGTCATTTTCCGGTTCTATCCTGTCACCGCAGGAGACAGCAACAGCAGCCAACGCCATTGCAGACAATAGAAATGCAAATTTTCTGAACATAGTTGAAAACCATTTTGATTTTATACAGAAGGCATCAGAGCCATCCGCCATTGCCGCTTGCTATATTACGGGACAATACAGAAATCTCTTTGGAGATTTTCATACCCCCTGTATTCTCATCCGAACCTACCATATTTCCTCCGGCAACCGCATTGATTGTAATTTTTGCTGCACCGCGCTTTGTCGGATAGATGAAAAGTCTTCCGGACTGGATCAGAGGAGCCTCATTCAGGCCTATAGATGCTTTGTCCTTATCACTTATTTCTACTCCGAGATATTTCAGGTGTGAAGCTCCGCCTCCAAAAAGTTCCTCAAGGTCAACTACAAGCTCTCCTCCGGCAAGAACCGTAAAAGAAGGGATTCCCTCCACTGACATCAGGAGTTTCCAGGCGTCTATCGCACCTGTCCCCATTTTATACCTGAAAGGAGCCAAAGCCATAGAGCCGATATAGCCTTCTCCTGAGCTGTTGATGAGCAATGTGCGCTTACTTCCGGAAAGCCGTGAATCAATGTCATTTACGGATGTCAGAATCATTGAGACCATCTCATCGTTGGAAAACCGCCTGCCGGTCTTCTTCGCGTAAGACAAAGCCAGTGCGGCTACGCCGGACACGTGCGGACAGGCCATCGATGTACCCTGCATATATCCGTAATTCACCGCACTATAGTCATACAAGTTGCCGTCTGCGTCATACAGCGGGATTTTTTCCGTAGGCATTGTAGACAATACGGCTGTCTCGTCCTGGGAAGAGCCTCCGGTGTAATACTCCCCTCCGGGAGCAGAGATATTGCATCCGGGACCATAGTTGGTATAATACGCAGGGAGATAATCGGCAGCAAACGAAGTCACTGAAATGAACTCCCTGCAGGCTCCTGGATATGCAGCAATTCCCGTATGCTCATTTCCGGCGGCAAATATCACAAGACCGCCTTCCAGGACATCAGGACAATTGCTGGTTTCGATGAAATATCTGAAAGCCTCATATTCCGCAGACATATATTTTTTATACACTCCGTCTGAAGCCGCCCATCCGGCATTCACTCCGAAAGAGCACTGGGCAATGCAGGCCCCGTTGTCTGCGGCATATTTCACTGCCGCGGCAATTACCGAGTCCGATCCTCCGGTATGCCCGTCAAATATCTGGCAGGACATAATCTTTACCCCGTCACGGTTGCCGGTCCCACCGGCGATACCGGCGACACCTTTTCCGTTGTTATTGACAGCGGCGACCGTACCGGCCACATGGGTACCGTGTCCGGAGTCCCCGGCCCTGGCCCAGGAAAGTTCTCCCCGTCCGGCAAAATTATACCCATGGATGTCATCACGGTATCCGTTGCCGTCACTGTCCGAGCCGTTCTTTATCTCATCTTCATTGACCCACATATTGCCAGCAAGGTCAGGATGGTCATATTGGACCCCCTCATCAATTACAGCCACGACTATGGAAGGATCTCCTCCTGTAAGCCTCCAGGCATCAGCCACATTGACATCCGCACCCGCGACAGCCGAAGGCACGACATTCCCGGAATTCATATAATGCCACTGGTCCTTGAAATAAGGGTCATTGAAAGAAGATGCTCTGGCCGACATTCTTGAGGAAGACGGGACATATTGCCTGGAAATGCAGTCCGAAGCTTTTTTCATACGATTGTTGAACTGAATCCTCTGCACATATTCCTTCTCAGAAAACATCAGGGCCATATCAGCGACATCCGAATCTTCAGGAAAAAAGACTTCATACCACCTGTGAAGCCCGTATGCTCTGGTACGTGACTCTGTCTTTTCCACGGCCGGGAACAGTCTCCTTATGGATGAAACTCCCCAAGCCACAGCCAATGAATCCATATAATCATCATCACTTTCCAAAGAAGACGCGACATCCTCAGAGACATATATCAGCAAATTTCCTGATACGGCATCCTCCATAGTATTTACGGCTTTGGCCATAAGACCGGCTGAAGGCAAACCTCCTTCGGGAGATTCCGCAGTGGGCAATCTATCTGCACATCCAGACAGGCACAGCAGCATAACTGCCGTATATAACAATCTTTTCATACTTATTCGTATTTTGGTCTGCAGGATTTTCAGCCTGCACTATCTTCCAGCACAAATGTACAAAAAAGCGGGACTGTCTTCCGCCTTTACAAGAAAAAACAGTCCCACTTCGGCACAATCAATTATAAAACGTGCTAACCTATTATCTTGTTCCAGGAAATGAAAACTTTGCCGTCCGATGAAGAAAGCACACTGTTTTCATAACGGAGAGAATCATACTCCACGCCATTGATTACCAAAGGTCTGTAGAACCTGATACCCGTATCCGTCTGGCAGAATGCCATCTCACCACTTTCAACCTTATCACCTATTGTATAGCTGTAGGAGAAAATATTGGCATTTGTCTCAAACTTGCAGGAAGTATTGGTCGCACCGTCAATGACAAGCTTGTGGGAACGTCCTTTCAATGCAGCCTTCATTGCAAGCACATTCTGAAGATAGACAGCCGGAGCAATTTTCAACCTTCTGAGTGTCATTTTGTTGTTCGTTCTCCTTCCTCTCAGGTAAACCTCTGATTTATCCGGAGAAACGCCCATAAGGCTGAACTCATAGTCGCCTTCCATTCCCTGGTAGTTCTGTCCGTCAGGAGTGGCAAAATAATGGAGATAGTCATTATAGGTATCAAATGTCAGTGATGCCCCGTCGTCTCCTGTTATCTTATAAAGACTCGTAACAGGCACCTTGACATCATTCGCCAATTCAAAATAAGCCGTCACATCACCTTTTGTAAACTTGACGACATATACAAAACCGCCGTAGCTCTGATTAGCCTCAGGATAATACTCGAATATCCAGCCGTTTTCAGATGAAGTCAGCACATCGGAACATTCTGTCATATATGCCTGAAGCCTTTCCGCCGCCGTATTGTCAAACAGGTTCTTGTCCTCCATCAGACAAGACTGGGCAGACAGGGACAAAGCCATCAGCACGATAAAATATATTTTTCTCATAAACAATCTATTAAAGGTTATCCAAATCAAGTTCGCCGATCTTGCCCTGACGCTCTTGAATTATATCCCTGAGTTCATCAAGGTCTATATTCCAGGAATTCATCATATAGTTGTACACAATGTCGAATTTTGCATTTATCTTGGCTGCTCCATCTGCTCCGGCATTCTTGATGACATTGTCCCAATATGAAGCAGGATTTGTCACATATATAGAAAGCAGCTCGACAAAGTCCTCGCCAGGCTGGCTGGCAGCGTAAGGACTGATGAAACCGTCTTTCTGCGCCTGAGAATCGTTTTTATAGACGGAATTCCAGGAGTCTGTCACATATTTTGAACCCGAAATCATATCAAAGTCCGTAGAATACGGTTTGGTCTGGTTCAAGATATGGCCGAACTCGTGATGCATAGTCTTGAAATAGTACTGATTGAGGTACTCCGGGTCCAAACGCAGCGAATTTACCATATACATTGTAATCTTCAGGCCTCCTTCCGCAGTACCGAGCACAATAGTATTATTATTTCTATAGGCAGGGGAACCGATGAGATGTAGCATTTTAGGGTAGTAGCTACGAATAAACTCCTTGCTTCCGGTTATGATATCATACGGTTCAAGACAGAGATAAAGCATAAGCTTTGCCATCTTGATGGATTTTGAATATTCAGCCGGCACAAGATAGTAGTTCCTGTCCGATTCATTCCTCTCCATACGGTACTTCAGATCGATATTATATGGAGCAATATAATTTTCCTCAAGCCAAAAGTCAAATTCATTTTTTTCAACAATAGAATCAAATATCTGACTTTGAGGATCAAGCGGCTTTTCAGAGCAGGATGCCAGAAGCAGTACACCGAGCAGAACCGCAAAATATTTCAAACTTTTAGTCATAATCTTTCAATATTAAAGTGTCCTTTTAACGCGGATTAGGAGTCAGACCTGCTGTCACCACATCTTTAGGAATCTGAAGGGCACGCCTTTCATCATTGACAGTCAGTTTGTCGTCCACTGATACAACAGAGAATTTTGTACTGAGTGTACGGCGGTAAATCTCTATTCCGTAACGTTTCACATCAAAGAACCTCATTCCATACTGCAGGAACTCTATACGCCTCATATAAAGAAGAGCCTGTATGAAAGCCTCTTTCTGGCTTCCTTCCGGAATCTCCTCAAGGATCGGATTGAGTCTTTTCTTAGGAGTAGGCTTCAGAGGCTCATAATAGTCATAGCTGTCAGCCCAGGATTTGATGGACTCGGCAGAAAGATTCACTGTGGCTCTTGAAGGGTTCAAAGTGTTGGCTGTCCACATATTTATATCAGCCAGGGCCTCAGTATATTTGTCCTGCATCACATACGCCTCTGCCCTGTTGAGAAGAGCCTCCTCCGCAGAAAGAGCCACATAGGTTGTCTGAGGATATCCTGTCTGTGCGACAGGGTCAAGGAACTGTAACTGGTATGGAGTACGTGGAAGCATTGTGAAATCCAGGTTGGCAGCTGTGTAGATATAAGGCTCAAGCTTATACATCATACCGTATGTAAGATTTCCCGCCGTCGGTGTCACTGATCCCCAAGGAGCACAGTTCAGAAGCTCCGTCTGCATCAGATAGCTGCCCTGCGTAAAACGCTTATATGAATAAAACGGTCCAAATATGACACCCAGTTGAGATACGCTGGTCTGCACCAAGAAATTACATTTCAGATTTGTACTTGCATACTGCTCCGGCACAACATCTTCATCTTTAGGCAGAGAGGAAAGATAGCCATAATCCCTGAGCAGCTCTGCAGGGGAAGTTCCCAAAGCAATATTAGCACATCTGATAGCTTCATCCCAGTCACCGTAGAACAGATAGAAGCGTGAAGCGAAAGTATAGGCAGCCTTTTCATTGAAATGATATTTAGGAATCCTATATGAGGCATCGTTCACAAGCGGAAGACCTTCTTCTATATCCTTCTTCATCAGTTCATAGACTTTTGCTACTGTCCCGCGCTCATATTTAGGATTCAGTTCGGTCTCTGGCTTTTCCATATATGGAATACCGAGATCAGTATCAGCCGTCTTCGGATTATATGCCTTGCAAAACATATTTACAAGTATGAAATGCGCATACGCCCTGCATATCAAAGCCTCACCGCGTGAAGCCTGAAGTTCTTCGGTATTACCGAGTTCTTCAATAGCGGCCAATGCCTGATTGGCATTTGCGATAGCAGAATAGCATCCCTGCCATACACGTGAAGGATCCTCATTATCGGATTCAGTAACTTCATTCCACGTGTAGATCTGCTCAAGCAGACGGCTATTGTTCGGGTTGTTTTTTCCGAAATCATCCACATTGTCTGAAGAATAGTCCGAAACCAATATGTAGCTGATAGAAGGATACGCGCTGATAAGCAATTTTGAGATCTTTTCTGCCGTATCAACCTCCGCCCTGTTGTCCGGCATCACGTCAAGCCATTTGTTGCATGACATAGGCACAAGAAGAACGGACAAGATCAAAGAGTATAATATATTATTCAGTTTCATAATTTAATTCATTAATGTCCATATTGGTTAGAAACCGATTCGCAATGTCATCGTAAACTGCTTAGGAACAGGAGCGGCAACACCTCCGGTATTGAAGAATTCAGGATCCTGACCGTTAAGCTTCTTGTCGGCATAGAGCAGCGCAAGATTGGTTGCCTGTACTTTCAGGGAAAGAGTGCTCATTTTCATAGCCTGAACCCATTTCTTAGGGAAATCATAGCTCAAAGACACTTCCTTGAGTCTGATGAAATCTCCCTTGGCGATACGTTCTGTAGAGTAGTTGTACGCATTGTAGGCGTATGAAAGATTGCTGTCCTCGTGGACAAGCTCCTTTGACGCCAATACAGGAATTGTAGTGACATTCTCGTCTCCAGGTATGACCCAACGGTTTCTGAACTCACGCGGCATCGAAGTCAAGTCGGTGTAGCCTTTGCGGAATACAGGATCCATACGGACAACGTTTCCGAATGAATATGTCAAGAAGATGTTGAGCTTCAAACCTTTCCACTGGAATGTATTTCCGAAGCTTCCGAAGTCGGTCGGGTCTGCAGTACCTGAATACTTGAGGAAATCAATCTTTTCACGCTCCTGGAAATAGATTCCTGTTGTGGTCACATTGCCGTCCTGATCCTCAAATGTCGGAAGACCTTTCTCGTTCAGGCCCTTAAAAGGAATCGAGAATATTGATCGTACCGGATATCCTTCAAGTGCAAATCCGGTTCCTGACACAAGGTCAATGATCCTCTGCCTGTTTTCCAGAGATGTAACCTTGTTTGTAGCATGAGAATAGATGAAGTCCGTTGTCCACTTGAAATTCTTTGTACTGATATTCACGGTAGACAATGTAAATTCAACTCCGGATGACTGCATTGAAGCCACATTTCCATATTTTATAATCTGTCCTCCGATACCCTGGGTGGTTACAGGACCGATCAGGTCATAGTTATTTCGCTTATACCAGTCAAACTCAACATTGATGCGGTTGTCGATAAAGCCGACAGCAGCCCCGACATTGACTTCGTGCTTTTTCTCGTATGTAAGCTCACCGTTCTCAAGGTCAGATACATAAAGTGCCGACTCCTGATCACCCGCACTCGGTCTCCAAGGCGTTTGGCTCTTGATAACCACACGTGAGTTGGTCACACTTGCAGGACCACGGTCCGCAGTAAGAGAATAGGATGCCTTGAGCGACAGGAATGATACCGCAGGGTATGCAGGTTTGAACCAGTTCTCTTCATGGACGTTCCACGCTCCGGACACGTTCCATGTAGGAAGCCACCTTGCTGAAGTGGTCTTTCCGAGCTTGTTGGTTCCCTCATAGCGGATTGTTCCGTTGATGGTATATCTTCCCATATATGAGTATGTACCGTTGGCAAAGAAAGCAACGCTTCTCATAAGGGAATTCACAAGAGAATAGTACTCTGTTCCTTCTTCTGAACCTTTTTTGAAGACCTGATATGCGTAATGAGGTATCTCACCCATAGAGTACTGCATACCCCATCCTCTGAACCAGGACTGCTGACGCTGTACAGAGTTGAGTTCCATACCTCCGAAAAGGTTCATGATATGTTTGCCGTTGAATTCCTTGTTATATGCGGCGGTCGCACGGAAGTCATACGACAGCATTTTGAAATCTGTCCTCTCATAGATACCTCCATCAGGAAGCACTGTAACAGGAACTGCATACGGATCGTCCGGATCTTTATAAAGGAAAGGGTTCTTGTCACGGATAGTCGTAGTAGGCATCGCCCTGTAGGCCATAGCCTGGTTGGAATAGTCCGTAATGGTATGAGCCTGGGAAGTCTGGGAATATTTCACTGCAGCAAGAGCAGAAAGTTCAAGACCTGCAAGAGGCTTGACTTTGAATTCTCCCTGGAATTTGAGGTCGGTGACATCAAAGTCCATATAGTTGTTCTCGAGCTCGTGGAGAATGTTGAAATCAGCGTAATTTCTTGTGTAGTATTCATTAGGGTCAAGCACACGCGATGTGTTCAACGCATACGAATAAGGGTTGATGTCAAAGTCACGTTTCACTTCTCCGTTCACTGCATCAACTTCTGAAGAAAGGGTTCCGGGAGCTCTCTGCTTACGGTATGAGGCATTGGAAATCATATTGAACGACAGCCATTTCAAGATATTGTAAGATGCATTGAGGTTGGCTGTGTAGCGGTTCACCTTGCTCTGCTTGGTCCAGCCCGGATCAAACATTGCACTGATGGAAGCATAATACTGTGACTTATCGTTTCCTGAAGAAATGCTCACAGAATGGTTGTGCATCAAGGCGTTACTGAAAAGCTGGTCAAACCAGTCAGTATTGCGGTACTCGCCCTCACGGAGATATGCATTACGCGAGGCCTCTGTGTTCAGAAGGACACCGTCAGTGATAAGATTGTACATCTTTCCGTACATACCGCTTTCAGAAGCATTTGCCAGGTCGGCATAATTGAGCCATCCTTTCTGCTCCATCTCGCGGTAGACGCTCATCTGCTCCTGCGAGTTCATAATGTTGAAATTGCGGTAGGAAGGCTTAAGACGTGTGGTGAACTCGCCTGTGTAGCTGATTCGGCTGCGGCCTGAAGTTCCCTTCTTGGTGGTCACGACAATGACACCGGCCATAGCCCTTGCACCGTATATGGATGTAGCGGAACCGTCCTTGAGAATCTGGAAGCTCTCGATGTCGTCCGCATTCAGACCGGCGATTGCCGAGCTGATAAGAGTAGTGGCGTCACCTGATGAAAGCTGGTCAGCATCAACCTCGACAACATCTTCCATAATCACTCCGTCGACGACCCATAGAGGTTTTGACGAACCGTAGATTGAGGTTGCACCACGGACACGGATCTTTGGTGCAGTACCGAAAGTACCGGAAACGTTCTGCACGGATACTCCGGATGCACGGCCTTCCAATGCACGGCTGACCTCTGCGACTCCGTCCAGTTTTGCCTTGTCACCGTCCACTTTGGCCGTGGAGCCGGTAAAAAGTCGTTTGTCCATCTTCTGCATACCTGTCACAACGACACTTTCAAGCATCTCGGAATCAGGTTTCAACGTGACGTTGCGGACAATCTTTCCGTCAACCTTGACTTCCGTCGTCTCATATCCTATGGAAGAGAATATAAGGACTCCATCTGAAGGGACAGCTATCGAATAGACTCCATCGGCGTCTGTGCTTCCTCCCGTCATGGTACCTTTAATCTGAATGGATGCAAATGGTACCGGTTCGCCGGTATTGGCGTCAGAAACAGTACCGCTGACCGTTACATTCTGCGCAAATGCCGCTACCGACAGAAGCATAGTCAAGGCCGTGAAAAAAAGTCTTATTTTTTTCATAAGCGCGTAAAAATTAATTAGACATAAATATAGGGCAGTTAGCCTTAACAACGGTCTTTGCAAGAACTGATACGTAAGCAAAGACCGTCATTGTTATTCAGAAACCCTTAAGGTTCACTATTTTGCGACTGCAGTAAGTTTCATCAGCTGGTTTGTGGTTGCGCTGATAGAAGTGAATTTGTTGTTCTTTGAGACAGAAGCTTTCTTTGCGCCTGATGCAGCGGCAGCTTTTGTCATAAGACAAGGCAATTTTACATTTGGATTTGCATAGGTCAAAACTGATCCTTCATACTGCTCTGAAAGCAGAATATCGGCAAATGCCATTCCAACAAGTTCCACGGTGCTATTGTCGCTCAATGTTATGGTTTCACCTACAGCAGCGGCAGTATCACCATCAAGCACACTGGCTGTGAAAATTGGGTACTGACCTGTTATAAAGAACTCTTTTCCAGCTGTTTCATTATAATATTTTCCCAAATACCAAGTATTCACCGGTCCATACTTTTGGTGTTCATAGCGACCGCAATCAGTAGTCATCAAACTGAATGTTCCATCTTCATTAAGCACGCCATCAACTACATCGGAAAAGCCTTGCAGACCTTTTACGGCATAAGATTTACCAGGCTCTGCACCATACGAGATGGAAACAGGCAAAGATAATTCAGCCTTATCTGTCAATACCCAGTTTCCAAGCCATTGTGCATATTCCGGAGAAGTTTCGATAACTTCAGGGAGGAATTTTTCCGACTGTGCATATTTTCCTGTAGGCTGACCGTCTTCAGTCAGACCGTATACGATAGCAATCTTTTCAACTCCGTCTTCAAACGTCATATACATTTCATTAACAGACTCTGTGTATGTATAGTCAATCCAGCCTTCCTCGGAAGTCAAATCACTTAATGACTGTTCTATGACAGCCTGTATACCATATTCATCTACAACAGATGCAGTCCATACCGCAGTAGCGAACCTTTCCGAAGAGGTGGAAGTGACAGATATGATCTCAACCAGCATAGACTGGTACACCTCTTTTCCGCCGTATGCGATTGTCCATGCAGGATTGACTGTATATTTCAGGGCTGTAGACTCTGCTGTAGTGAAATCACAGCTGCCCGCTGTTCCATACACAGTACCGTCTTCTTTAAGTCCGAATACGATATATCTGTAGTCGGTCTCAGCCTCGAGGCCTCCAAGGACAGCATTACGTGTCTTGCCCTTAAAAAGCACGGAAGCAAGGTCTGAAACAGTCGATTTGAGTTCATCTACTTTATTGTTTACAGCATCTTCCACACTTGCAGTAAGATCTGAAGTATAGAATCCATAGTAAGTGTCATCATTTGTCCCGTCGTGCGAAAGCGCAATGATTGCATCAGTTTCGCCGGCCTCTGTCAATGTCGCAGCAAAGACTACGTCCGCAGGTTTCTCCGGCTGCTCACCACCATTGTTTCCTGAATTGTCATCAGTTCCTGGAGTAGGAGTAGGTTTCTCGTTGCACCCTGCTATAAGCAGAGCTGCTACAGAAAATGAAAATAGGGCAATCTTTTTCATAAGCATAAAATTAATTAAACGTAAATATTGAATAGTATTATAATTTTCCTATTATTGCCTGCACCGAAAAACGGGCGTTTAATGTGTCAATAGCCTAACAAAGGTGGAAATATATTTTTACAATTCCAAATGTCTGAAACAATAGTTTCTTTTGAGCAAATCAATGATTTATAAAAATCGGAAAACAAATTTCAGCCGTTTCTCTGAAATTTGATTATAAATCATAAGCGACATAAGGGAATGCTCCCTCCGATTGTAATTTTCAAAATTGATGAATTTTTCTTCATTTTTTATACATCTTCATATAACGTCTTAGTGTATTGCGGTGAATACCATACTGTCCGGCTATTTTCTTCAATGGAATATTGTCCGATATAAGCTTGTCGATTTTATCGATGTCCTTACAGACTGAAAGCATCTTTCTGGAGCTTCCAGGAGGTCTTCCAAGACGTACTCCGGCTATTTTTCTGACGACAAGGGCCTCTTTTGTACGCTGTGAGATAAGATTTCTTTCGATTTCCGCTGCGAGAGCGAACGCAAATGCTATGATTTTTGAGTTTATATTGTCTGAAAGGTCAAAATTGTCTTTTATTGAATGAATGGCAATCCCTTTGTTTGAGCAGATATTCAAGATGGACATTATCATAAGCATATTTCTGCCAAGTCTTGAGATTTCCGTACATATCAGCATATCGCCCTTCTTCATACGGTTTATGATACGTCCCAACGCCCTCTTTTCGGCTGCTATCGTGCCGGAAATTGATTCAGAGCACCATTTGTCCACCTTGATATGGTGTGCATCACAGTATTTCTGTATTTCAAATTTCTGGTTTTCATAAGTCTGCATCTCGGTGCTGACTCTGATGTAAGCATAGATCATAGCAATGTCAGTGTTTGTTAAGTCAATAATGTTTTTAACTGTGCGGCACATTAAACGCCCGTTTTTTAGCAACGGGGAGCGGATTCAAAGATGATGCTTTTATTCCTGCTTGCGAAAAACGAAATTATCCGTATATTTGTCGAACGTAAGGAGAGATGCTCGAGTGGCTGAAGAGGCACGCCTGGAAAGCGTGTAGTCGCCTAAAGCGACTCACGGGTTCGAATCCCGTTCTCTCCGCTGAACTTACTGGACAGAAATGGCCAGCAAACAGACAAAAAGCTACAAATCAATGATTTGTGGCTTTTTTGTTGCCCGAAAGTCCAGCTTCCAAGACTTCAAAAGTACGGTAAAAGACAAAGTTTCGTTACTAAATCGTTACCTGTTCCCTGCCGGACAAAAACGGTAACGATTTGTCCTCAAATGACCTGATAATGACTTGATTAGTCCATAGTCTGCATAACTCGAAAACGAGAGGTAAAAATTAATTTTGCAACTAAAAAAGTGAGTTATGAAATCGACATTCAAGGTTCTTTTTTATTTGAAGAAAGGTTCTGAAAAGAAAAACGGCGAGGTTATGATTATGGCACGCATCCCTGACTTTATCACTTTTTCTTAATTTCTCCTCGAACCTGCCCCACAGGTGTCTGTAGTGGCGGTTTTAGTGTCGATTTGGGTGATGCAATGATAAAGTCAGGAAGGTCTCGGCTGTGCTGGGCACTGGCTCAAAGTCGTAACGATAGGTGTTGCCCTCGGATTTTATTTCGATGTATTTCATTGTTCAGTCGTTGTTTCAGTTTGCGGACAAACATAAACAAGACATTCCGGAACAGCAAGTTAATAGGACAATATGTGTGTAATGTTGGTTCTCATCCGAAATATGGCAGTCTGAATCTTGATTTTATCCGAAATATGGCAGTTGGATAGGTGGTTTTTGTCCGAAATATGGCAGTTTGTTGGAAAAAGTTATTACTTTTGGGGCAAATGTAAAGGCTTATGTTAGATAAGAGAATCATAGAGCAGGTGCTTGCAGAGCAGCAATCTGAGCTTGCTAATCTGTCTTCGAAAGCATTATGCTCTCGTCCGGAGGAACAGTTGGTGGAGTTAGATAGTGATATGGCGCAAGTAGTAATCGGTGTCAGACGATGCGGTAAATCAACATTGTGCTATAACGTGTTGAAGGAGAATGGTGAATTGTTTGCCTATGCCAACTTCGATGATGAACGATTCGAGGAGATGACTTCCAAAGACCTCAATACCGTGCTTGAAGTGCTATATAAAATGTATGGTGATTTCAAATTGTTGTTCTTGGATGAGATTCAGAATGTAGATGGATGGCATCTGTTTGTGAACAGAATTCTCAGACAGGGAATGAGAGTCATCCTTACAGGCTCCAATGCAAAACTGCTCAGCGGTGAACTTGCGACCCATTTGACCGGACGATATGACAAGATAGAGTTGTTCCCTTTCTCTTTTGCTGATTATTGCAAGTGCAAGGAGATAGATATGAAGTCGCCAACAACTAAGGCGGAGGCATTCAGAAGGAGTGCTTTTGATGAATATCTGCGACAGGGAGGTTTTCCGGAACTTCTACATAAGAAGAATAAGAAAGGATATGTGAGCAATCTTGTCGACAACATACTCAAGCGCGATATAGAGCAGCGACATAAGATAAAATATATACGGGCATTCGAGCAGTTGGCTAATCACTTGCTGAATATATCTCCAGCAGTTGTGGTTGAGAAGGATTTGGCTAGGCTTTTCGCTTTCAAATCCCATCATACAGTGGATAATTATATAGGTTATCTAAAAGAAGCATATCTGTTGGCAGGACTCCAGAAGTATTCTACCAAGAGCAAGTTAAGGGTACGCGATGAGAAGGTTTATCCTATAGATGTCGCCCTTATGGATGGTCGGGAGGATGCTATGGTGGGCGAGAATCTTGGCTGGAGATTGGAGACCATCGTTTTTATAGAACTTCTCAGAAGGAATAAGCCTTTGGAGCGTGATGTATATTACTTTAAGAATGATGACGGATATGAAGCAGATTTTGTTGTCTGCAAGGGTGACAAGGTTGAGGAGGTATATCAAGTCAGCTATGATTTGACAAAGGAGAAAACCCGTGCAAGGGAAATCAGAGGTCTGCTTACTGCATCTAAGCATACTCGTTGTAATAACCTGTTTCTTATAACTGATGTTGAGAGGAGTGAATTTGAACAGGAGGGTAAACTGATAAAGATAATCCCTGCATACGAGTGGTTAATTCAGTAAATAGACTTGCACTTTCCACAGATAAGTGGCATGTTTGCAATCAAAGATTGCATTCAATGGGCTGCACCTCAGCATAGCTCAAACAAGTTTGGCTCTGCATTCGGCTTGCACCATTGCTTGCATCACGATGCTGCATCCGGAAGTTCATTGACAACTTATAAATTCGGTACCAAATCGTAACCTCTTTGCTTTTGCGTTTTTGTAAGAGTTTGAAATAAGGAGAATTAGGTGGTGAGGGTTCTGGACTGCGAGACTCCGGAAATATCCCGTCCTTGACTATGAAAATAATGAGGTGGTCATAGTGCAGACAGATGCGAAGACATTTGCAGACAAGTTTCCGTATCCAATCTGTAACCTATGGGTGAAAAGTTTATTGTATCTTACAATATATCAAAGACTTACAAAGTTTATGACATCAACCTCTCTCTCCGCAGATATCATTACAGCTGTCAGCTTTTGCTGACGGCTGTTTTTTGTTTTCCGGCAAACCTGATTTTGACCGGCCAATCTACAGCCATACCACCTTCAGTGACCGATCTGGTCTACAGTACATCAAAACGGGACTACGAGCTTAAGGCGGAAACAGCCCGGAAGCCATCCAACCTGATCCCCCTTTACCTGAATTACATATAAACGCCCGTTTTTCGGTGCAGCGGATTTGCTGGAAAAGGCATTTGTAAAAACACGTAGAGACTACGTGCCACAGACAAAGATACTATTCAATATTTATGTTTAATTAATTTTATGCTTATGAAAAAAATTATGTTTTTTTTCACGGCCGCAGTGCTGCTTCTGACTGCTGGACAAGTTTCAGCGCAGAACATCCTGGTTACAGGAACGATAAGCGACGCATCCAATGGCGAGCCGGTTCCTTACGCATCCATTCAGGTAAAGGGGACGATGACAGGTGCCTCTGCAGATGCTGACGGAAATTATGAAGTGACGGTTTCTCCACAGGGGACTCTCATTTTCAGCTTTGTAGGCTATGAGACCAAAGAAATTAAAGTTGACGGCAGACTACATATCAATTGTGAGTTGAAAGTAGATGCGACCGCATTGGATGATGTGATTGTAGTCGCATACGGAACCGTCTCAAGGGAAGCCAACACAGGAGCAGTCTCAACATTGAAGAGTGAAGGACTTGCAGAATCCCCTGCCACATCTGTAGATAAAATGCTTTCAGGCAAAATGGCTGGAGTTCAGATCACTTCAGGTTCCGGCCAACCGGGTTCAACGTCAACAATCCGTATACGAGGCACATCTTCCATCAATGCAGGAAGCGAACCTCTCTGGGTTATTGATGGCATTCCTGTTGCTCCCGGTGATTTCCGCCAGTTTTCCAACGCCGGTGTCGGAGGAGGTTCTTCTACAACATTCCTTAATCCTAATGATATAGAAAGCATAACAATCCTTAAAGATGCGGCTGCGGCTTCCGTTTATGGTTCAAGGGCTGCGAACGGCGTCATCCTCGTGACCACGAAGACAGGAAAGAAGGGTGCGTCAAAATTTACAGCCAGAGCCAAATATGGTGTACAGCAACTTATCAATGACAGAAATATACATCCCCTGACAGGAAGCGAGCTGATTGACTATAGAAGGACTGCAGCAATAAATGCCGGATTCAATCCTGACGACCCGTCTTCACAATACTATTTTACCGAGAAACTTCTATCCAACGGTACGACAGACTGGTATAAAGAACTTACACGCCAGGGGTCGGTGCAGGAATACGAAGTGAACGCCTCAGGCGGAACAGAAAAGGCTTCATACTATTCTTCAATAGCTTACCATAAGAACACCGGAGTCTTCCATGGTGTGGACTACAGCCGTTTTACCGCCAGGGTAAATGCTGATATGCAGCTCACAAGGACTTTGAAATCAGGTGTAAGGGTCAATTTCAGCTATGGCGATTCAAATTCAGGACAGATGGGTGACCTGTATTACTCCAATCCTACGGTAGCAATGTGGACAATCAATCCTTGGACTCCATTCCGAAACGATGACGGTTCATATAACACCTCCATTCCGGAGAACTCGAATACGAACCCTCGGGCTGTTGCCGAGTATGACACCTACAACGACAAGGAGTACAGGGCTCAAGCGAATCTTTATCTGGAATGGAAACCAATACCTCAACTGACTCTCAAGACGACAGACGGATTTGAAGCCGACATCCTTGATTCTAAGCAGTATTGGGACCCAAGATCCAACAAAGGCGCTTCCACTCTTTTCAAGATATGGTCAAAAGACCTGAGATATACGACATCCAACACCATCACGTATGCCGACAAATACGCAGGTGCGCATGACCTCAGGATTACTGTCGGCCAGGAGGCAATGCTTGACACATACGATTATCTGTACGGTTATTCTCCGGATGTGGATCCTATGATGCCGTATCCCAACACATCAACAGCCGAAAAGGATGAAGTCCAATACGGAATTTCAGATGAATCTATGCTGTCGTTCTTCGGTATAGCCGATTACAATTATATGAACAGATATTTCTTTCAGGCATCTGTCCGGGCAGACGGCAGTTCAGTATTCGGCCAGGAAAGCAGATGGGGCGTATTCTGGTCTGTCGGAGGTTCATGGAACATCTCGTCAGAATCATGGATGAAATCTTCATCCTATTGGCTTGACATTCTGAAAATCAGGGCAAGCTACGGAGTCAACGGCAACAATAATATTGTTCCATATAAGGCTTACGGAGTATACAGCACAACACAGTACAACGGAACTGTCGGAATGACACCTTCTTCTCCTGCCAACCCTAATCTTGCATGGGAAAAGAACAAGACTTGGAATGCAGGAGTCGATTTCGGATTCTTCAACCACAGGCTCAATGGAAGTATCGATTATTATAACCGCCTTACTGACGATATGCTGCTCAGCAAGTCAGTCCCTTATACGACCGGTTTCGGGTCCAACTTCATGAATGTCGGTTCGGTCCGCAACAGAGGTGTGGAAATCATGCTTGACGGAGACATAATCCGTACAGGAGACTGGACGTGGAATGTCGGCTTCAACATTTCATTCAACAGGAGCAAAGTGCTGGATCTCGGTGATTCCGAATATCTTGAACTGGCAGATTCCAGGTTGAGTACCAGCAGCTCCAACAGAGGGACACCGGTCAGAATCGTAGAAGGCAAGAGTATGTATACCTTCTACCTCAGAGACTGGTATGGTGTCAATCCTTCAACAGGAGCCGGTCTGTGGTGGACAGAAGAAGGCAAGCTCACATCGGACAGGTCCAAGGCAAGATACGTATATTGCGGTTCCCCGGAGCCTAAAGCTACCGGAGGATTCAACACGACAGTATCCTGGAAAGGGCTTTCTCTCAGTGCATATTTTGAATTTGTCACAGGCAACAAGGCAATGGAGACCAACCAATATATTGATGACGGTTATTCCATGAACAGCAACACTTCAAATGTCGCTCTCAATTATTGGAAAAAGCCGGGTGATACAGGCGTTACTCCAAAACCTGTTGCAGGAAACTCAGGAATGTACCATGTCTCATACTCTACAAGGTTCCTGAAAAAAGGGGACTATATGAGAATCAAAGACATAACACTGTCGTATTCTTTGCCTTACAAAGCTTTGCAGAAAATCAGGATGAAGGGTCTTAAACTTTATGTCAGCGCTCTGAACCCTTACACATTCCACGACTTGAATGTCCTTGATCCGGAAGTAGGATCTTTAGGTTATACAATGGGAGCTACACACTCGATGGTCAAAAGCTTCATCGGCGGTATAGAAGTATCATTCTAATAAAGAATCGAATATGAAAAGAATAATGACATATATAATGCTATCGGTTATTGTACTTGTACTTTCCGGATGCAGTGACTTTTTGGTACGGGAGCCAAAACTTTCTCAAAGCAATGAACTCACCCTGTCTACCTACACTGGACTCAACAGCGCGGTAGCCGGCGCGTACAGCTATATTTCAGCTACAGGATGGTACGGACAGAGCTGGATTATAGATGCGGATATGCGCTCCGGCAACGGAGTCAAGGACAAGGTAAGGGATTCCAACCGATGCGCCCAAGGCTACAACTGGAATTATACTCCGGACAACACCTCAGAAATATGGGCATCCGCTTATGTGCTGACATCAGCCGTCAATAATGTCATAGACAATCTTGAAGGCAAGGAAGATGGCGATGTTACAAAACAGGATCTCGACAACCTGAAAGCGGAGAGCTTATTTTTACGTGCATTTGCACATTTCCATTGCGTACTCACATACGCCCAGCCATACACTTATGACAAGACGTCATTGGGAGTACCGGTCGTTCTCCATACAGACCCTAAAGGAAAACCTGCAAGAGAGACGGTGGAGAAAGTATACGGCCAGATCGTTGCGGACCTTCTTGAGGCAGAAAGCATCATTGACCCGGAATATGTCCGCAAAGGTGGTGCAGATGAAAAATCATACGCCAGCATAGACGTCATAAGGGCATTTCTTTCAAGAGTATATCTCTATATGGGAGAATGGCAGAACGCAGCCAACTACGCGACAAAAGTAATTGACAGTGGAAATTATACTATGTGGACACCTGCAGACTACCCAACCGTATGGGGAAAAGAAATAGCCGGGGATGGCGGAGAGGTCATTTTTGAAGTCTACGGTAAAATAACGAATTCCACCTGGGGTTCATGGGAGGACCTGTCGTATCTGACAAAACCTGACGGTTCCGGAGACCCGATGGTAAGCAAAGACCTGCTGGCTTTATATGATGCTGCGGATGTCCGCTATACGGCAGGTTTCAGGACGACGACCACAAACAATGAATCCGGCAGACTATGGACAAACAAATATCCCGGCAAAGGAGACGCCGAAGAGCGTGACTGCAACAATGTGATAGTACTGAGGCTTTCGGAAATGTATCTGACCAGAGCTGAAGCCATCCTGAACGGAGCGGCTGTCGAAGGTGTCACAAAGGAGGCCGACATCAATATAGTAAGGACAAACAGGAATATCGCCGCCATAGGCTCAGTTACCGCAAAGGATATCAGAGATGAAAGACGCAGGGAATTGGCATGGGAAGGACATTATATATATGACCTTGCACGTTGGAACACGGCCGTAACCCGTACCGACTTCACTCTTGGTTCGATGAACCAGAATGTCCCTTTCCCTGATTACAGATGGGCTCTTCCTATCCCTCAAAGAGAACTGAATGTCAATCCTAATCTGGAGCAGAACGAAGGCTATAGTAAAAACTAATTTCTGAAAGATTATGAAAAAAATTATAAGAAACATATTCACTTTTGTCGCAGGGGCAGCTTTGATTGCATCATGCGACATCAACAAGCCTGATGTTTTTGACGACGCCAACGCCTTTGTCGCCTTTGACAGGACAAGCATATCTGTCAGCGAGGACTATTCTGCCGACGGTATGACCCTGAAAGTGCCTGTGACACTTGCATCTGTGGCCGGAATAGAAGAAAACGTCAGTTTCAGACTCGTTGAAGGAAGCGCGAAGGAAGGTGTCAACTATGAACTCGTAACGACATCCGGAGTGCTGTCATTCAATGCCGAAAACAGGACCAGAAACATTGAGATCGAAATTGTTCCTGACGGAAAATTCACCGGAGACCTTCAATTCAGCATCGAGTTTGTCAGCACAAATTCAGTAACGACAAGTGCAGAAGACAGATGTGTCATAACCATAGAGGACACAGACCATCCGTTAGCCGCATTATTCGGCACTTATGAAATCTCAGGAACATCACTCTTCAATGGAAATACAAAATATGATGCATCCATTTCCAAAGACGAGAATGATATAAACAAAGTGTGGTTTACAAATCTGCTGAATTCCGGTATGTCTTTCTATGGAACGGTAGACAATGATTTGACCGCAATAGTTGTTCCATTTGAGCAGGAAGCGACCTATGGCACTTATTCTGTCCAGCTTTTGGGAGTTGTAGCAGCCGGTGATGATTTTGATTTTTCCGGAGGAACATGGGGCGGCACAATCGTCAAGGATGCTGAAGGAAAGATTACCGGAATAGAGTTCGATTCAGAATGCGGAATAGCCGGTTATGTCCCTGGAGCAGGTTCATTGGAAATATTGCTGCCTGGAGTGACTGTTACAAAAAAATAATATCGGTCATTGTGACATTTTCGGGTTGGAGGCCCTGCTGAGGCTTCCAACCTTTTTTCTTGGCTTGATCGTTTACTTAAAAGTATAGAATATGCAGCTGTCATATAAATTGTCTGTTTTGTTTTTTCTATTGTCATTATTATCCGGATGTGAAGGAAAAATGTATATGGAAAACTCTGCAGAAGAAATTTCGGACTATAATGTTTCTGATGATTCCGTGCCCGGACAAATGATCATCAATGTCACGGATGAACTTGTCGACGAAATTGAAAATGCGCATAAGGATGGAGGAGAAATAAATCCTGTAGCCGTAAAATCGTTTGCGGAAACGGTGTCATCAATACGCATAAGGTCAATCAGAAGACTCTTTCCCCATGCCGGAAAATTCGAGGAGCGCACCCGTGCCGAAGGACTTCACAGATGGTATGTCGTAGAATATGATGAAACCGTTGCGACCAGGACTGCGGCATCTGCCTTTGACCTTCCAGGAGTGACTGAAATAGAGGTTCCCGGCAGGATTGTCCTGACAGGAAGCAATGAGGCCATTTATTGTGACGAGCCTCCGGTACGGTCTTCATCCTATCTGTTTGACGACCCGAGACTGCCGGACCAATGGCATTATTTAAATGACGGTTCGGCAGCGAGTTCTGTCAGCGGTTGCGATATAAATATAGTTCCGGTATGGCGCAATTACACTACCGGCAGTCCTGATGTGATAGTCAGTGTAGTTGACGGCGGCATCGATTTCACTCACGAAGACCTTGCCGGCAATATGTGGGAGAATCCGTCTCAGACCGGAGACAGGAGATTCGGATACAATTTTGCAAAAAACGGCTACAGAGTCACAGCGGATAACCACGGGACACATGTGGCAGGAACGATTTCTGCTGTAAACAACAATGGAATCGGGGTCTGCGGAATAGCCGGAGGAGACGCGGCGGCCGGCAAGCCCGGAGCAAAACTTATGTCATGCCAGATTTTTGACGGCGAGGAACAAGGCTCCGGAGCGGAGGCAATCAAATGGGGAGCTGATCATGGAGCCGTAATTTCACAGAACAGCTGGGGATATAAGGAAGCCACAGGTACTCCAAGCTCATTGAAAGCCGCTGTCGATTACTTTATCAAATATGCAGGAATGGACGAGAACGGGAACCAGGTTGGCCCGATGGCAGGAGGCCTTGTCCTGTTTGCCGCCGGAAATGAAAACTCAAGCATCGGCTATCCGGCTGAATATGCCCCCATTGTTGCAGTCTCATCAGTCGGGGCGGACTACAGGAGAGCATATTATTCCAACTATGGTCTATGGACAGACATTGCAGCTCCAGGAGGAGACGCTAAGAAAGGGAACCAGGTTATCAGCACATTACCGGGCAACAAATATGGAAGAATGCAAGGAACATCTATGGCATGTCCGCATGTTTCTGGAGTAGCGGCACTGCTGATTTCACATTTCGGAGGTCCCGGCTTTACAGCTGACGCCCTCAAACAAAGGCTTCTTGACAATGTGACGGACATTCAAGGCTTCAACAGGAACCACCATCTCGGCAACGGACTGCTGAACGCCTATATGGCAATCGCCGGCAGCGGAGGTACCCCTCCGGACAAACCTACAGATTTTGAACTGTCCGCTATGTCCAATAATGTTACATTTTCCATCACTGTACCTAAAGATGACGATGACAATGTACCATACTCCATTATAATATATTACGGTACATCTGAAAATCCGGAAGACAACGATATGTTTGCTCTTTTCCATGTCGGAGACAAAGTGCAGGGCGAGCGTATGACAGGCACTATAGGCGGACTCGAATTTGAACAGACATACTATTTCTATGCGGTTGCAAGTGACCTTGCCGCAAACAGATCTGACAGGACGGAACTCAAAAGCCTTATTACGGGAAGCAACACATCTCCAGTCATAAACAGCCTGACCGGCAACAATATAATCCTTAAGCCACATCAGACGGCAGAAGCTATGTTTGAATGTTATGACCCGGATGGCCATTATATCAATATAGAACTTGAGCCCGGTTCAGATGCCGCTGTCCTTGACACGACAATAATGAACTCCCCAAAAATCAGAATAACAGGATCGGATGCAGAGTCCGGAACATACAAAGCCCAATTGACCGTCACAGATATTTATGGAGCATCCGTATGCACGGGAACTGTCTATGAAATCTTAGAAAACCATAAGCCATACATAATCAAGGAGTTCGACAATCTTGTCTTCACTCAAAAGAACAACAGAACTCAGGAATTTGATGCGACAGACTATTTCGCTGATGATGACGGCGAACAGCTTTCGTACAGCATTGTACTGAGCGAGCCGTCCGTGCTTAACTTTACATACGCAAGAGGCAGATTCAATCTGACGACTATGAATTTCGGCACATGTGATGTGACCGTGACCGCAACTGACATAAGGAAATCTTCCGTCTCACAGACATTCAGGGTTGTTGTCCAGGAAAGAAGCAACAGTGTCAATATATATCCAAATCCTACAAAGGATTATATCTTTATAGGCACAGATGCAGAAAGCGATGTCATTTATAAAATATATTCACCTTCAGGGCATACTGTCGCGTCCGGCAACGAAAAGATCATACCTTATTCCCCATTGAAAATCGATGTCTCAGAATTTGCCGGAGGGATATATAAAATGGAGATTATGTGTGGAGGGAAAAAGTCGTCAAAAACCTTTGTAAAGTTGTAATCTTATGAAACACAGATATACAATCTCATTGATCGCATCATTATTCTGCATCATATCGGCAGGTCAGTCGATGCCGTTTATGAGTACGGGGACCGATATCGCAGGATTGGGGATGGGTTCTGTTTCCGTGGCATCAAATGCATCAGCCTTCTCCGCTGACGGGAACATCGCGGCAGCGGCATTGTCAGAAAAACGTATGGAAGCGGAGGCCGCCTATTCTTTATGGCAGCCGGAGGTGTTCCGCCACAGCATACCGGGTTTAGGAATATATTACAGAACAGGAGACCGGGTCGCCGTAGGGTTATCAGGCAAATATCTTATTGAAAAAGAGTATGGTATCATAGGAGAAGATGGTATTGAATCAAATGTCTACAGTCCGAAAGAAGGCTTATTATCCATAGGAGCTTCGTATCGTATCATTGACGGACTTGCTGTCGGAGCCGGTATGAAAGTAGCCTTTTCAAAAATTGCCCCCAATGCAGGTTCTACGGTTTTCGCCGCTGACATCCACGCGATTTATTCCATCAAAGGAGTCAATATCGCTTTCGGAGTCTCCAACATAGGCAATAAGGCGGACTATGGCAACGGAAAATATGGTATTCCAACTATGCTGAGGACGGGAGTGGCATATTCCATAGCCGGTTTTACATGCAACGCCGAGGCGGACTGGCAATTCGGTGCAGGCATAATGGCATCTGCAGGGGCAGAATACAGTATCCTGGATATCGTTGACATACGTGCCGGATACCATTACGGACAAAACGGTACGGTCCTTCCGACATTCGCCTCCGTCGGGTTAGGGTTCGAATTTTTCGGTGTCAATCTGGATGCAGCCTATCTTATCTCAGCAGGAGCGATGAAAAACACATTCTCTGTCGGTCTGGGATACTCTTTCTGATTGAGGGAAGATTGATAAAGATGAACGGCTCTCGATTCACATCGGAAGCCGTTCGCAATTCTAACCTAAAACTTAACCTATGAAAAAACTATTCGATGCAAATCATTGCAATATCCGTGCCGATGTCACACTATAATATATTAACAATTATCATTAACTTGCGGCAAATTTATTATCCACATAATCAAAGATATGACACAAAGAAAATTTTGTCTGTTGCTTATGCTGCTTGCGGCCACAGGAATGTATGCTCAGCATAACGAGTGGCTTGACCCGCAAACCAATGCTGTCAACAGGGCACCGATGCACACAAGCTATTTTGCTTACGCCGATTCGGATGAAGCAGCCGAAGGCGTGAAAGACCTGTCTTCAAACTATTTGTCCATCAACGGAGCATGGAAATTCAACTGGGTAAGGGACGCCGGACAGCGTCCTATGGATTTCTTCCGCACGGACTTCAATGACAAAGGCTGGGACAATATGCCTGTCCCTGGAATATGGGAATTGAACGGATACGGCGATCCGATGTACAACAACATAGGATATCCATGGGAATACCAGTTCCAGAACAATCCGCCGGAAGTACCTTCAGAAAACAACCATGTGGGTTCATATCGCAGGGAAATAACTGTTCCAGCAGGATGGTCAGGAAAAGAGATTTTCGTCCATTTCGGAAGCGTGACATCCAATATCTACCTGTGGGTGAACGGAAAGTTCGTAGGCTACAGTGAGGACAGCAAGCTTGAAGCCGAGTTTGATATCACCAGATATGTAAAACCGGGAAAGAACCTGCTGGCATTCCAGACTTTCCGCTGGTGCGACGGTACTTATTTTGAGGACCAGGACTTTATGAGATATTCCGGAGTGGCACGTGACTGCTACCTTTATGCCAGGGAAAAGACAAGGATACAGGACATCAGAGTGACTCCTGACCTTGACGCAGACTATGACAACGGTACTCTTGACATAGTCCTTGAACTCACCGGAGGATGTGATGTAACATTGGCACTTGCCGACAAGGACGGCAACACTGTTGCCACAGAAAGACTTTCAGGAAAGAAAGGTCAGCAGAAAGTATCTATGGAAGTGGACTCCCCTGCCAAATGGACAGCCGAGACGCCTTATCTCTATACTCTGACTGCCACAAGCTCTGCAAAGGGAGCTGAAGAGGTAATTCCGGTCAAAGTCGGATTCAGAAAGATAGAGCTCAAGAACGCACAGGTGCTCGTGAACGGACAGCCTGTACTCTTCAAGGGAGCGAACAGGCACGAAATGGATCCTGACGGAGGATATTATGTATCAAAGGAAAGGATGCTCCAGGATGTACTCCGTATGAAACAGCTGAATATCAACGCCGTGCGTACCTGCCATTATCCGGACGATGCATACTGGTACGAGCTGTGTGACAAATACGGACTCTACGTGGTGGCAGAGGCCAATCTTGAATCACACGGAATGGGATATGAGGAGCGTAGTCTTTCAAAATTTCCTTTATATGAAAAAGTACATCTTGAAAGAAATGAAAGGCATGTCCAGAGAAACTTCAACCATCCTTCAATCATATTCTGGTCACTCGGAAACGAGGCCGGATTCGGAATCAATTTCGAGAAATGCTATAATTGGGTAAAAAACGAGGACCCTTCCAGACCGGTACAATACGAAAGAGCCGGCAACAACGACTTCACGGACATCTACTGCCCGATGTACTACAGATACAACAGCTGTATAGAATATTGCGAAAGCAATCCTTCAAAACCTCTGATCCAGTGCGAATATGCACACGCGATGGGCAATTCACAGGGAGGATTCAAGGAGTATTGGGACATCATACGCAAATATCCGGCATACCAGGGAGGATTCATCTGGGATTTTGTAGACCAGTCCAACCGCTGGAAAAACGACCGTGGCCAGGAGATATACGGATATGCGGGTGACTTCAACAGGTATGATGTGGACAAAGACCAGAATTTCTGCGACAACGGCCTCATCAGTCCGGACAGGATATTGAATCCGCATTCATACGAAGTAAAGCATATCTACCAGTCAATCTGGGCTTCCCTCGTGGATTCCGCAAAAGGAAAGATATCTGTATACAACGAGAATTTCTTCCGTGACCTTTCTTCATACAGGCTTGAATGGCAGCTTCTTGCAGACGGCAAGGCCATACAGGAAGGAATAGTGGACGAAATCAATGCCGCTCCGCAGTCCGCAACTGAAATCAGTCTCGGATATGACCCTGCGGCACTCTGCCCACAGAAGGAATGGATGCTCAACATCAGCTTCAGACTTAAAAAGTCAGAAGGGCTGCTTCCTGCAGGATATACAGTGGCATACAACCAGATTCCGCTTACAGGATACGGCTATGACGCTTCACTTGCAAACATTTCACGTTCCAACGAGATTATCCCTTCACCGGAATTCTCAACTTCAGACCGGAGATATCTGATCCTGACAGGAGAGAATTTCCGTATCGAATTCAACAGGAATGACGGATTCATATCACTGTACAGCCACAACGGGAAATGCCTCCTTGAAAAAGGTTCTTCAATCAGGCCGAACTTCTGGAGAGCAGGTACTGACAATGATTTCGGTGCAGAACTTCAGAACAGATATGCCATCTGGAAAAATCCGTCCTTCAGACTGGAATCACTCAATTATGACATTGAAGACGGTATGGCATACGTAAGGGCAGCCTATACGATTGAAGAGACAGGCGCAGGCCTTACTATGGAATATGCCGTGAACAATGCCGGCGCACTGAAAATCACTCAGAAGATGACTGCAGGAGAACGCAAGGATATTCCTGAAATGTTCCGTTTCGGAATCAGGTTTGAAATGCCGAAATCATACAATACCCTTGAATTCTATGGAAGGGGGCCTTTCGAGAATTATTACGACAGGCAGCACGCGGCATTGGTGGGTCTCTACAGGCAAAGCGTTGAAGAGCAGTTCTATCCTTATATAAGACCTCAGGAGACCGGGACAAAAGCCGGACTGAGATGGTGGGAAATCCTGAATGTCAGTGGAAACGGACTACATTTCAGCAGCGATGCGGAGTTCTCCGCTTCTGCTCTTGAATACAGCATCGAGACATTGGACGACGGTACGAAAAAAGACAACCGTCACCCTGCCGATCTCGTGAAAAACGGAAGCACCAACATCTGTGTGGACAAAGTGCAGATGGGATTGGGATGTATCGACAGCTGGGGAGGAATGCCGCTCGAGCAATACCGTCTTCCTTACGGTGACTATGAGGCGGTCTTCGTCATTACTCCGGTGAGCCACAGATTTGATATGAGGTAACTCCTATACGGACAAGAATAAATCCCCCGAAGACTTTATGACCTTCGGGGGATTTTTTGATACCTGTATTACTATTATTATTTATTTTTCTTCTTTGCCTTACTGGCTTCTTTTCGGGCGGCCTTGAGTTCCAGACGCCGGATATAGTTATTCAGCACTTCAGCATCTTTGCGGGCCTGTTTTTCTGCCGCTTCCAACATCTTTCTCTTACGTTCACGCAATTTTGCGTCTCTTTTCGCCTGTTTTGCGGCGGCCTTGTCCGCATCAGCCTGGTCAAGACGTGCCCAGCGTTCCTCCTTCTCTTTTCTGCGCTGCTCCTTCTTGGCTTTCCTCTCAGCAGCAGCCTTTTCCCTGAGCTGTTCTTTCGTCAGGACCTTATCCACATTGACGGCAAGGCTGTCACCGGCAGCCAGAGAAATGCTGTCAGCCACGGCAATGGAATCTTTGAGGGCAAGACTGTCGGCACCTGCAACAGACAAAGAATCGGCATACGATAAAGAATCCTTCAAGGCAGCCAATGAGTCCGCCTCAGCCTTTGCGGCAAATGCCTCCTCCATCCGTCTTCTCTCCGCGCGTACCTTGGCCAAAGAGTCACGCACTGCAATCTGGACATATATATCCGACATATAGCCAGGGAAATAGATATCTGTATTGGTGAATTTGGCACGCGGACGCCTGCTGTAGAAAGACCTTTCCAACGGTTTAAGCTCCAATGAAGTAACGGCATACCTGTCCTCCGGACGCTTGTCCGGCTCCCATCTGAAGCCTTTGAGCACCTGTTCTTCACGTGACATCTGGGCCAAAGGATAGGCGTCGCTTTTCACTGCGTCATAGTAATAGACTTTTTCCATATTGCCGTCCTTGAAAGACGCAGACAGCATTTTGGACTCCTTCTTATTGACCGTAGCCAGTACATCCTGCTCTTTGATGAAGAATACGGCGAATGCACCTCCAAGAGCGTCAAACCTGTCCAGTCCTCCCTCTTCATTGAAATAGGCAATCATTTCAGTACTCTTGATCTGGTCAAAATGTGATTCATCCTCCTGTATGTGGATGAACGCCTCCGACATCAGACTCGCCTTTTCCATAGCCTGGCCTCTGATTACGGCTGTAATGCTGTCCGCAGAATACTGCTGTGTGACTTCATTCCAGATTATAGGATCCTTGAAAAGCCTTGCAAGGGAATCAAGGTCAGAATATTCAAGGGAATCACAGACAATCTGCATATTGTCACGGTACAGCTTGACATTGCGCAGGGCGGTCAGAAATCCTATTTCGGTAGTATCCAGCTGCTTGACGGCAAGAGTGTCCGATACAGCAAGTGAGTCAGCGGGTGGAAGCTGATTGTCTGCAGCCAAGGAGTCCGCCGCTGCCAGAGGGTCCGCCAAAGACAACGAGTCCGAAACAGACAGGCTGTCCGTCACAATATCCTTTACCGCAAGACTGTCCTGACCGGCTGAAGACAAAACGTCCGTATCGTCCGGAAGCTTCTCCTGCACCGGAGGATTATCACCTGACCGGTCTGAGGATCTGTCTGGAGTCTTGTCCGAAGTCTTGCCTGAAGATTTGCCGGGCGTCACAGGAGGGCGGTAATTAGGATCATTCTTGGCTGCCTCCTCGGCGGCACGCGCGGCCTCTTCAGCGCTTTTTCTCCTATATATGCTGACAGGATCAACATCCAGGTCAGCAAGCCTCTTCTCAGAATTGACCAGGGTCAGAGAATCTATATCACAATACCGTACAGTACGGTATATCATAGTGTCGGCACCGAAATATACAGTATCGATCCTGCCGTTGTCCTCAAAAGAGGATATGACCGCAGGCTCACGTGTCAGGGTTACTTTCGAGAGCGAATCGATATAGCTGATACGTCCCCCGACAGCCGAGACATTCCTGGTCGTATCCGTAATCTGCGCCCGTCCAAGCATTTCCACATCCATTGTATTACGGTGGAAATACAAAGAGTCACACCATCCTTCCTGGGTATCAGTCATTATATGCACGGCATTCCTGAAAAAGAACAGTTCACGCCCCCTGTCGTACCATCCGGCATTGGCGGAAAGCATATTGTCGTCCTGCCAGGCGTCCGTACCGCGGCCGAATGTGGCGAGATTCAGCTCCGACTCGTACACAAGATTGCTTGTCTTGACGAATATCGAGTCTGTGAACATATTGACATCTGAAGAAAATGTGAACTTCTGTATCTTTGAGTCGTAAGTTCCGTTGCGGCTCTCTATGATCTGCCCGTCCTTGTCCCTCATCGATCCGCCGTTCATAAAGACTGCGACACTGTCCTTTGTATTGTAGTCAAGATATCTTGTCCTCAGGGTATTGCGGTCACGGTCCTGAAGCTGCACGACATTTCCTCTGAACTGGGCAAGGTCACGGTCGATGAAATACAGCATCTTGTCGCTCGTGAGAACGGTCCCGTCCTGGATTATGCTCACATTCCCGTAGGCGTCCAGCACCTGTGTATCAACATTCCACAACGCCGTATCGCACAGGAGAAAAGTATTGTTGTGAAGAAAACGCGCAGGAGTGCCGACAACTTTCCTGTAGCTCTGCCCGTTGATTTCAAGCAGCTGGGCGGATTTAGCCTCAATGAGACGCACAAGGCTGTCCGTCTGCTGTTCCTGGGCACGCGCCAATGACGGAACAAACAGGACGGACACTAAAATGAAAGCATATATGGCTCTTTTGAAAGAGTTTATTCTCATTTAGCTGCTCAGTCTTTTCTGATTTTTTCGGACCATCCCTCCTTGTTGAAAGTGCAGTCCTTGAAAAGAGGGTCAATGACAATATATGTAGTCTTTATCTTGCTGTCAATGAAATTGTCGATCGCCTCCATCGCTTTCTTGTTCTTGGCATCCTCAAGCAGAAGATTGTAGTCACTGCTGAAGTTGGCCGTATGTGCAGGTATGATTTTATCTACCCTGATAATCTTATAGACGGTATTTCCGCGTCCTTCGTTATCGACAGACTCAATAGGATCGGTGATTTCACCCTCCTTCAGATCCTTTATGGCATTGTAGTCCTGAGGTTTGAGCTGGTCGATTTCAAAATATGACGATCCGCCGTTGTTGGCGTCCGACATCTGGCCGCCGTTTGTCCTTGTCGAAGGATCCTCCGAATAGAATCTTGCGGCAAGCTGGAAAGTCACGGAACCTGCACCTATCTCCGTCTTGAGACTGTCAAGGGTCTTGAATGCCTTTTCCTGATCATCAATCGTGTACTCCGGCTTGAGAAGAATATGTCTGGCATTGAACATATCACCCTTTTTCTCAAGAACCTCGATTATATGGAATCCGTCCGGTGTCTCGACTATCTGCGACACGACTCCAGGCTTCAAAGACATTGCAGCATCCGAAAAGGCTGGCCAGAAGATTGATTTCGAAGCCATTCCGAGCTCACCGCCCTTTCTCGCGCTTCCAGGGTCCTGTGAATAGATCCTTGCAAGAGTCGCAAATTTCTCCCCGTTGATGATACGCTCCCTTATGGCGAGAAGCCTCTCTTTTACAGCACTGTTGGCAGCCTCCCTGTCGGGATACAGGCATATCTGGCTGAGCTGATATTTGATAGGTACCACAGGAAGGTCCTCTTCCGGTGTCGATTCCACATATTTCTCAACATCATACGGTGTCATCTCAGGTATCTGAGACGCTATCTGCTGCTGCATCTGTTGTGTAAGGCTCTGATCCTGAAGCGTCTGCTGCCATTCCTGGCGCAGCTTGAACATCGGCTTGTTGAAATATTTTTCCACTCCCTCATCTCCTCCGAGCTGGGTTCTGATCTGGTCAATACGGCTGCCGAGCTCCATAGATACCATATCCTGATTGACTGTCAGGGAATCCACTCTTGCCTGCATAAGGAAGAGTTTTGATGTCATCATCTGTTCAAGGATCTCGCACCTCATATTCCTGTCGGACGCCATTCCGCTGGCTCTCATCATCTGAACCTCCTGCTCCAGCTGGGAAATCATTATCATTTCATTTCCGACAACTGCTATAGTCTTGTCTATAACTCCGTTCTGGTAACGCTGGGCAGAGACAAGGACAGATATCCCCATCAGAACGACAGCTGTAACAAACCTTAAATATTTCATATAATCAATATATTACAAATTTTCCTTTGCCGCGCGCATCCTCAAGCAAGTCCTGTTCCAGAGACGTGGTCAGACGATGCTTCCGCGTGCTTATTATTATATCAGTGATCCTCGGCACACAGAATTCCACAGGAGGCACCGCCCCGCCGCGTACCACATCACTGATATATGCGACATTCAGCTTTCCATAGCCGTCAATGTTCTCCACATATTCACCTGCCCTTACATTGAACAGACTCGCATAGTCCACCCCGAGATCACGGGCGAGAACAGCTATGTCTATCCATTTATCCTCATAGGAAAGGTACTGGTTGGCAATAGAATATGCAAGATTCTCCACTTCCCATATATCCTCCTCGTCCGATGAGGACATAAGCTTTTTCAGCCTTTCGACATCCGGAAGCTCCGGAGAAATTTTCATATACCTGGCCTTCACTATAGGACGCTCAAGCGTAAATTCTTCGGAATGGGCAGTATAATATTTCTCTATCTGGTCTTCAGTAACAGATGTGTCAAGCCTTTCATTGACAAACAGCTGCTCGTACCTGTATTTCAGAAGAGAACGTCTGTATGCTTCCAGCTCCTTGGAAACATCCTTGTCAGTCTTCGACAGCTGCTCCTCGGCAACCTCGAGAAAGACCATATCAGAAGCCCAGGTGTTTATGTACTGGAGAGCAAGCCTGAGGCTGTCCTCGCTCGGGGTCCCGTCCGGAATCAGTCTTGTGACCTCACTCCGGTAGAGCATCATACTTCCCACCTTGGCAACAACGTCATCGTCGTGCAGAATGGAATTAACCAGCCTGCACGACGACAGCGCGATAATCATAAACGCGGCAATAAGAACATTTGCTGTCCTCAGACGCATTATCTTGAATAGTTCGGAGACTCCCTTGTGATTGTCACATCATGTGGATGTCCCTCAATATAACCCGCATTTGTAATACGGACAAACTTTGCTCCACGAAGAGCCTCTATATCCTTTGCACCGCAATAGCCCATTCCGGCACGGAGACCGCCCACAAGCTGATAGACAACCTCTGAAAGGGTGCCCTTGTACGGAACCTGTGCGACAATTCCTTCAGGAACGAGTTTCTTGATATCTTCTTCCATATCCTGGAAATATCTGTCTTTGGAGCCCTGCTGCATTGCTTCGAGGGAACCCATTCCGCGATACGACTTGAATTTCCTTCCGTTGAGGATGATGGTCTCTCCAGGAGATTCCTCCACACCGGCAAACAGAGAGCCCGCCATGATTGTGCTGGCACCTGCGGCAAGAGCTTTCACTATATCTCCTGAATATCTGATTCCTCCATCCGCGATCACAGGGATTCCTGTACCTTTAAGAGCCTCGGAAGCCATCATCACGGCTGAGAGCTGTGGCATTCCGACACCGGCAATCACACGTGTAGTACAGATTGATCCCGGACCGATGCCCACCTTGACTCCGCTTACACCGGCATCGGCAAGAGCCTTTGCCGCTTCGCCCGTAGCGACATTTCCCGCTACTATCTCGATGCCCGGAAGTGCTTCGCAGGCTTTCTTTATCACCTCAAGCACACCGACAGAATGACCGTGTGCGGTGTCGACAACGACTGCGTCCGCGCCTGCACTTGCAAGCATTTCAATCCTTTCTATGGTATCAGACTTGACTCCGACAGCCGCAGCGACAAGAAGACGTCCTTTCGCATCTTTGGAAGCAATCGGATTGTCCTTGATTTTCATAAGGTCCTTGTAGGTGATAAGTCCTACAAGCTTGCCATCCTTGTCGACAACAGGAAGTTTCTCGAACTTATGGCTCTTTATTATATCAGTAGCTTCCGCAAGGCCGATGCCCTGAGGCGCAGTCACCAGATTTTCAGAAGTCATGACAGCTGAAACAGGCTGTTTCAGATTGTCCAGGAAACGCAGATCCCTGTTGGTGACAATACCGATAAGAAAGTTGTTGTCATCCACAACAGGTATTCCTCCGATATGATGCTGAGCCATCATGCTGAGAGCCGCACCGACAGTGGCGTCCGGATGGATTGTGACAGGATCATATATCATTCCGTTCTCAGCCCTCTTGACACGACGGACCTGAGCCATCTGCTGCTCTATTGTCATATTCTTGTGAATCACACCGATACCTCCGGCACGGGCGATCGCGATAGCGAGCTCAGCTTCGGTTACGGTATCCATAGCCGCCGATACGACAGGCGTGTGAAGTCTGATGTTTCTTGTGAAATTTGAAGTGACATCTACATCTCGAGGCAATACCTCGGAGCGTGCAGGAATAAGCAATACGTCATCGAAGGTCAAACCTTCAGAAATCTGAGAATTTACAAAAGTCTGCATCGTAAGGATTTTAATTTGCAAATATAGAAATCTGTTTTGAATTATTAAAATAATGCAGAGAATAAATGGAGGAACGGCAGGAGGGGCAACGCTACAGAAGCCGTCCCTGCCAGGTGCCGCGCTCTTCAAGCCTGTGCTCCAGCATACGCAGCAGCTCGACATTCCTGACCAGCCCCCACGGAGTCTCATTGACAAACCTCGGAGGGACCTCCCCTGCAAAACGCTCTATATTGAGGTCCGGACGGAGCCTTTCAAGCATATCTACAAAGAAATCGAGATATCCGTCAAGCGTAAAATGCTCAAAATCCTCAGGATGCTCCCGGTATTCCTTTTCCATTGCAGTGCCTTTGACAATCTGAAGCTGATGGAATTTCGCTGAACGTATCGGAAGCCCGTTGATCATCGCACACTCCTCCAGCATCATCTGACGGCTTTCCCCGGGAAGTCCGAGAATGAAATGCGCCCCCATATCAAGCCCCCGCTGAGCGGTCATCTCCACAGCCTTGCGGACCGCGGCAAAGTCGTGCCCCCTGTTGATCCTCTCCAAAGTCCTGTCATAACACGATTCTATCCCGTATTCAACAATGACAACCGGAGACTTCCTGACGGCACATTCCACTGACATAGTCCTTTCCCATCCCTTCAGCACATTGCCTTCCGCAAGTTCGGCAAGATAGTCCAGTTTGCCTTCATCCACGCAATCCGGACGCGTACCGATGACAATCCCTACGACGGATGGATGTGACAGAGCCTCCTCATAGAGAGACCTCAGGCGTTCCAGAGGAGCGTATGTGTTTGAAAACGACTGGAAATACGCGAGATAGCGGGTTGCATTGCGATAGCGCACCTTATGGAACTCTATCCCCTCCTCCATCTGGTCATACAAGGATTTCCCTGACGTACTGTATGACGGATGGAACGCGGCATTGTCACAATATGTGCATCCTCCACGACCGGCTTTCCCGTCCCTGTTGGGGCAGGTAAATCCGGCATCAATAACTATCTTCTGCAGCCTTTCCCCGTATTTTCTCTTGAAATACCCTACGGAGGAATTGTATCTTCGTCCATCAAAAAATTCCATAACGGCTGCAAATTTACAGAATTTATTTCCTTTGGACCTGACAGGAAGTACAATTCTTCTTAAATTTGTCCGTTTTACAGAACATTCATCCGATGAAAAAGACAATTATTACAATAGCGGCGGCACTCTCCTTTGCCGGAGCAGTCTTGACGGCCCAGCCCAGATATGCGGTAGTGGACATCTCCGTGAATTTTCTGCGCGAAGCACCGGACTATACGGCAGAGCTCGGCACACAGGCACTGATGGGGACAGTCGTGGAAATCACTGGAGAGGAAGGATATTGGAGACAGGTGGTCACCCCCGAGCCATATACTGCCTGGTGCACAGAGCTGGGGCTGGTCGAAATGGGAGAAAAAGAGATTGAAGCATATATGTCCGCCCCAAAATATATCTGTACAGCCTGGCACAGCACAATATATTCTGAGCCTTCGGCAAAATCGCAGAAAATCACAGACATAGTAGCCGGGGATATAATGAGGGTCTCAGGTGAGAGATCCGGAAGGTTCACCGGAGTCCTGCTCCCTTCAGGAATCCGAGGCTATGTCCTCAAACAGGATGTGGAGGAATCGGACAGATGGCAGGCTTCAAGGGAGCCTTCCGCCCGGAACATAATCAAGGAGGCGATGAAATTCATAGGAGTACCATACCTATGGGGAGGAGCATCGGTCAACGGGGTCGACTGCAGCGGATTCACAAGACTCGTATTTCAGATGAACGGCATTTCGCTTCCGCGCAACGCATCCCAGCAGGCCCGCTCCGGAACCGATGCAGGAGTACAGGCTGACATATCATTCGGGCCGGATTCGGAGGGCCTGTCGGAGGAAATGCACAGACGTGCCGGAACGCTCGAGCCCGGAGACCTTATATTCTTCGGTGCACCATCGTCCGATGGCAGCCACAGGATCACCCACGTAGGCATCTACATCGGAGACGGCAAATTCATACATTCATCCCACAAGGTAAGACTCAGCTCGCTGTTCCCGGAAGACGACCTGTATTATGAAAATTCATACAAGCTGCTTTCCGCAAGGAGAATCATACCCGGAATATAATTTTTCATTTAAAATACATACTATTACGCTTGCGCCTCGGTATAGTTCGGTATAGTTCGGTATAGTTCAAGCAAGTTTGACTCTGCTCTCGGCTTTTTGCTATATTTGAGCCGTTGGTCCATATATACGCTTGCGCTCGGCATAATCAAAGCAAAACTTTGCTTCTGCTCTCGCTTTTTGCCAATTTGAGCTGGCGCTCACATATACGCTTGCGCTCGGCATAATCAAAGTAAAACTTTGCTTCTGCTCTCGCTTTTTGCCAATTTGAGCTGGCGCTCACATATATGCTTGCGCTCGGCATAATCAAAGTAAAACTTTGCTTCTGCTCTCGCTTTTTGCTATATTTGCAGAGTGAAATCAAAACTTAATACATAAATCATTATGAACCTTAGAGTTATCAAAAAAGACATTGAATATTTCGTTGACGAGTTTATCAACGACTGCACTCTTTTTGCTGCGCTTCCTTATACAAATTCAGAAGAGATCAGCAAAATAATCGATGAGGCAGTAGACCTCTACAACAACCTCAAAGACAAGGTCAACAAACCTGAAGGCAAAAAACGTTCATACTATATGAACCTCCGCAAGGAAATGTTCGAGAAAATAGATGAACTCTGCGAGAAACTCAACGCAGTAGTAGCCATCGAAGCAAAATAATCTGATATCATCAGAACCTGTCGAGAGGATTGACTAAAGATATTAGTCAATCCTCTTTTTTTTGAGGGGTGAGGGGCAGGCTCTTATACACATATCCGAGCCCACCACACGCGCAT